>NZ_VJYK02000329.1 GCF_007097205.2 Streptomyces alkaliterrae | reverse complement strand
GCTGGGGGGTCAGCGGGGCGTCGGGGGCGACCGGCCTCACGAGGTACAGCGGCACCGCGACAAGAGCCGTGGCCAGGCACGCCACCCCCACCCCCGTCGCCGTCCGCAGCACACGGCGGCGGGACGCCGCGCGCCGGATCTCCGTGTAACGGCCGGGCGGCGGGGCCAAGTACTCGGAGGGAGGCCGGAGAACGACCACCAGGGGATCGTCGGCTGCGGGGCCCGCATCCGCCGCGTCGTCGTCAAACCGTGTGGTCAAGGTTTCTCCTGAGGTGGGTGCGGAGCAGTTCGCGGGCCGCGTGCAGGTCGGCCTTGACCGTTCCTTCCTTGCGCCCGGTCAACGCGGACACCTCCCGGATCGGCATGTCGGCGTAATAGTGGAGGAGCACCGGAACACGCAGCCGCTCCGGCAGCGACTCGACCAGCAGGCGGACCGAGGGGTCGGCCGGCTCGCCGTGTGGCCGCACCTCGACTTCCGTCATCACCCGGCGCATCGCCCGCCGCTCGCGGGCCAGCTTGCGCCAGTGGTCCCGTACGAGGTTCGCCGCGGTCACGTAGAGGAAGCCGCGAGGCTCCTCCACCCGGCTCCAGCGGGCCCAGAGCCGAGTGAAGGACTCGGAGGCGATCTCGTGCGCGGTCTCGTCGTCGTCGACGAGGCGACGGCACCAGCCGGCGAGGCGTGGATAGAGGACGGCGAACAGCTCGGAAGCCGCGGCGTCTCGGGACCGTTTCAACGCTCTCCATGGTCGTGAGCACACCGCACCGTACGTGCGGTGTGCGGAGTGGGGGACGCCGGACCACCGGCCCGCGTTGCCATAGCCGCTTCGGTCAGGAAGCAGTGGAGCTCAACCCGGCGAAGACGATGACGTTGTCGCGGTACTCGTCGCCGGTGCGCGGGCCGCCGCACGTGATGAGCCGCAGCTCCGGCCGGCCCACATCCCCGTACACGTCCTCCACCGGGAAGTCCGCCCTGGCGACGGTTCGTACGGCGTGCACGGCGAACGTGGCCGAGGTCCCGTCCTTCCTGCGGACCACGATCACCTCACCCCGGCGCAACCGGGCAAGGTGACGAAACACCCCGTCCCCGTACCGCCCCACCGTCACATGGCCGAGAATGACCGCAGGGCCGACCTCGCCCGGAGTCGGCGAGTACCGGTACCAACCCGCCCGGTCGTCCGCCGCGAGCGGCGGCACCTCCGCCGTACCGTCCGCCGCCAGCCCCAGCCGCATGACCGGCGTGTCGACCCCGACAGCCGGGATCGACAACCTGACCGGAACCGAACGCCCGAGGCCACGCGACACGTCCGCGACCACCGGCGGCGAGCCCTCGGGACCGCTGCCCTGCGCCCCGGTGACCCCCTCGCGGCGCGAAATCGGTCCCTGCTGCTCCGCTTCACGCTTGCCGCACCCCGCCACCAGCAAGGCCAAGCCCGCCGCCGAGAACGCGCGCCGGGAGACCGGCGTCATACCCCGTTCGCCCGCCGACGCCGCACGACAAAGGCCGCCGCACCGCCGGCGACAAGCACCGCGGCGGCCCCACCACCGACCAGCCCACCACGATCGGTACCCGACTCCGAAGTAACCCCCACCGCCCCGGTGTCAGGCGCACCGGACGGCACCACGGGCACCTGCCCGCCGTCACTCGGTCGGCTCGCTTCGCCCGACGGCACCGTCGGCACCGTCGGTACCGTCGGTACCGTCGGTACCGGAGACGCACCCCGCGCCGCTTCCGTCGACGGCACCGTCGGCACAGGCGAGGCACTTTGCGCCGGTTCGGCGCCAGGAGTCGGCACGGCACTGACGCTCGCGCTGGGGGTCGGCACCGCGGAAGCCCCCTCGGCAAACGCAGGCGCCACGCCCGCCACCAGCGCGGTGCCGGTAAGTACCAGGCCACTGAAGATGGTTCGACGCATCGACTTGCTCTCCTTCGACGTTCGCCCACCACACAGCCGGGCGGGCGACAGATCGAACGGAGAGACGACACACCCACAGCGCAGGTTGTAAAGAGAACGCAAAGCCAGCGGCGGTCCACGCCGGCGCGTAGTGCACGGCAATCACGCGCCCTGCGCCCGGCCGCGTCCCGCGAGACGAAGAGACGCGCGAGGATGCCGCGGCCCGGCGGGGCACGCCGGGCCAAGAAGGAGCGCGAGACCGGAAACGGCCCGTACAGCGCGGCCATCGACCACGCCCTGTTCACGCGTCCGTCACGAAAGACATGTCGAGGCACCGAGGCCAGGTGATGCTGCTGCCCCGGGCCGACAGCCCGGGGCAGGCCGCTCAGTCGATGCTCTTGACCATTCGGGCGGGTACGCCCGCGACCAGCGTGCGGGCGGGCACGTCCCGGGTGACGACCGCGCCGGCGGCCACGACAGAGCCTGCACCGATGGTCACACCCTGGGTGACCACGGCGGCCGCACCGATCCAGACGTCGTCCTCGATGACAATCGGGGCAGTGGCGGTGTACTCGCGTCGCTCGGCCAGCGGCAGCGGGTGCCCGCCGGTGATGAGGCTGACCCGCGGAGCGATCATGACGTTGTCACCGATGGTGATGCCGGCGCCGTCCATGAAAGTGCAGCCCTGGTTGACGAACACGTTCTTCCCGAACGTCGTAGCCAGGCCGTGCTCGGTGTAGAAGGGCGGGTAGATCGTCACCGACTCCGGCAGCGGTCCACCGAAGACAACCGCGAGTAGTTCCGCGCGGGCCTCGGTGTCACTGAACGGCAGGACGTTCAGTCGGGAGGTCGCGTCAGTGACCTGCGCGATCCGCTCCGCATAGCGCTCGAACTCAGGAGACCGGACGTACATGACCTGCTCTGTGCGAGTAGACATGCCCTGATCCCAGCAGCGCAGCAGTCCCACGATCAAACAACCGACACACCCCAGACACAACTGCTGGTTGTGGCAGTAGAGTCATGGTGTGGACATCGAAGCGGTACGGACCTTCGTGGCCGTCGCCGAGACCGGGCAGTTCCAGGCCGCGGCCGACGAACTCGGGATCAGCCAGCAGGCGGTCTCCAAGAGGATTGTGGTCCTGGAGAGAGACCTTGGGGCCTCGCTCCTGGTGCGCACCTCCCGTGGGTCGCGGCCGAGCCTGGACGGGCAGGTCTTCCTCCCGCACGCCAAGAAGGTCCTGGCAGCCCTCGCGCAGGCAGAGCGGGCCGTGCGCCCCGGCAGCCGGCCCCTGCGCGTGGACGTCCTCAACCGGCGCATCGCCCCGGCCCAGGCCGTCTACCGCTTCTACCGCTCGCGCCCCGACACGGCCCTTGACGCGGTCACGCTCAGCGAGGAGAACGCCGCTCAGGCGGCCCGGGCCGTGCTCGAAGGAAGCCTTGACGCCTCTTTCCGGGCCCTGCCTGCGGACCAGGTGCCCGCGGGGATCAGGGCCGAACGACTCCTGGACGTCCCTCTGCAGCTCCTGGTCGGCCCCGCCCACCCGTTGGCGGGAAAGGGCCAGGTCCAGCCCGCTGACCTCGTCGGTCACCGCATCTGGATCCCCGGTATCAGGCCAGGCACGGAATGGGAGCTGTTCTACCAGTCGCTCTCGCAGGACTTCGGGCTGAGCATCGACGCGCTCGGCCCCGACTTCGGCGACGAAGCCCTCATGGACGCACTGGCCGGGTCAGGCTCTCTGGCGACCCTGGTCGGCACCGACGACCGGTATCTGTGGCCCGACAACTACGGTCTGCGGCGGGTCCCTCTGCGCGAGCCGACACCGCTCTACCCGCACATCCTGCTCACGCGAGCCGAGCACCGGAATCCTGTGCTGACCGACCTGCGGGACTATCTGCGAGCCTCGCGACCGCAGGTCGACGACGAGGTGTGGGTCCCGGCATGGGTGTCGCACTGATCGACCGCTCGAATTGGCAGACACGCTCTTGGCGCCTCGCCGGACCCCCGGCCCATGACCACCGGCGAGCGACGAGTCGGAAAGCCGCATGCTCCGCGCGGAAATGCTCAGAGCGTGGCAAGGACGTCCCGGATGGCATCGGGGCGGTGGGGGTGTCGGCGTCGAGTCCGGTGGACACCGTGCCGGGGCGGCGGTCGACCACGGCGCGGACCTGCTCGGGCGGGACGACGCCCTGGGTGCCGTGGATCAGCAGGGCCGGGCAGGCGATGGCCGTCCAGTCGGCCCAGGTGGTCGCCGTGGACGTGGTCTTCCGACGCGTACGTCTCCTCCCCCGACGTCGCCGGACAGGCCGCCGTCGTCCGCGTGCGCTGAAAGTCAAGTGCCTGTGCACATGACGTCATTCAGCTGCCCGACCGGCAGTGCGAACCTTCCTTCACCGAGTCCGCTGCGGCTGCCGGACGACACCGGCCGTAAGCCGGCCGTCGGACTCTCGTACAGACCCACGAAGGGGGAACAATGCGCAAGACAGCGAGCCTCGCATTCTCCGCGCTGATGCTCGGCAGCCTCATGGGAGTCTCCTCGGGGAGCGCCTCAGCGGCACCCCAGGCGGCGCAGCCGGCGGCCACGACGCAGAACGTCTCGGCCTCCGCGGAGTGTGTAAAGGCCCTGGACTGGTACACCAAACGTTCCAGCAGGTACGTCAAGGTGAAGAACTCCTGCGCCCGCACCGCCTGCTTCAGCGTGAGCATCCCGTGGCGAAAGGACCCCACCTTCAGCATCGCCGCGAACACCACGAAGGAGTTCCGGTACGGCGGCGCGCTGTGGCGCAAGGGCACCGGAATCAAGAACAAGTCCTGCTGATCGATTCACCGTGCTCGATGCGGTGCCCCGGCCGGCCGGGGCACCGCCACCGCAACCCGCGGGCCCTGATCGAATGAGGTGGTGTCCCCGGCCGGCCGGGGACACCACCTCATTCATGGCCGGAACCACCGGCTACCGCTGGAAGCCTCGTCATACGTCCTGGAGTACGCGTTCGACGCGTCGCGCCCCTCACCCCGACCAGGTCCGAGCCGACCGGGCCGCTGCGTAGACGCGGTTCACCTGCGCAGGAAGCAGAACAGGTGGCAGCCCGCTCAGCCGGCGGGCCAAGTCATCGGCGGCCACCAGCAGAACCGGCGGTGCGGACTGCCTGACCGTGATCTTCGCCGCGCCCACCACAGCAAGTACGGGCCGTACCTCGACAGCGAACCCGGATGCTCGGGTGAGGATCGCGGAGGCCTTCCGCGCTTCCCCGCGGCTGGCGGGAATGTGCCGTGTCGAGGCACCGTTGACGGTCACGCCCCGATCGCCGTACCAGACCTTCTTCCCCTTGTGGTGCTTGGAGTTCACCGAGAACACCCCACCCGGGCCGATCACCAGATGGTCCACGTCCGTACCGGACGAATACTGCACCGCATGCAGGACGTGCCAGTCCCGACCGAGCGACCGCAGTCGACGCGCCGTGTAGCGCTCCCCCGCAAGGCCTCTCTGCCAGCTCCGTAACTCGCGCGCTGATTCGCTGCCTGACCATCGAGCCAAGCAGCGCCGCACAGCGCTTGGTTCCAGCTCCGCAAGCTTGCGACGGATCGCGTCCCCAGGCTGGTTCGCGGCGAAGTCGTCGTTCGGCATCAGCATGTGGCCTCCCGCAGGCTCGACGGCAAGGCGCCACCAACATAGCGGCAGCCGAAGGCTGTTACAGGTTCTCCACCTCGTCAAGGCCGGCTGCGCTCCGCTCCGCCTCCGGCCCCGCCGCGCGGCTTCCACCGACGCGCCCCCATACGAACGCCGCATCCGTGGCGGTGAAACCATCCGACCCCCGAGGGGCGCGATCGCACGCCATCCGGTTCTTCACCGGTCGGCATGCGGCCCGGTCCCGCACGCCACGGACGGAGGCGCAATCCGCCGTGCACTTCCCGCGCCGATCCGAGGCGGGCCGTTCCGCGGGCCGACCGGGGGACGAGGGGGAGATGG
>NZ_VJYK02000328.1 GCF_007097205.2 Streptomyces alkaliterrae | reverse complement strand
GGCGGGACCGGCTGCGGAGACCGCTGCGGCATCCCGTGGTGGCCGGGCGCCAGGTGGTGCGCCCCGCCGGGCCGCTGCGGCGCCCGGGCCGCGTCGGTGGCGGCGTCCTGGGGTGGGACGGGCCGCTGCCCCCCGTAGTGCTGCATCCGTGCCCGCTCCCGTGTCTCCCGGCGCCCTGCGCGCCGTCCTCCCTCTTACCGAACGGTACCTGGCGGGCCGTCGCGGTGTGAACCTGCGGTTGACCCGGCCAGGACCGTGACGGGCCGGGGGCGTGCTTCGAAAGTAGCGTCGTCCGCCCCGACGGGACTTTCGAAGCACGCCCCTAGTCGCCGAGTTCGTCCGCTAGTCGCCGAGTTCGTCCGCGAGGGCGTGCAGGGCGAGCAGGTAGGAGCCGATGCCGAAGCCGGCGATCGTGCCGGAGGCGACGGAGGCGACGACCGAGGTGTGCCGGAACTCCTCCCGGCCGTGCGGGTTGGAGATGTGCACCTCGATCAGCGGCGCGGTGCGCTGGGCCGCGGCGTCGCGCATGCCGTAGGAGTAGTGCGTGAAGGCGCCGGGATTGAGCACGACGGGCAGCCGCTCGTCGGCCGCCTCGTGCAGCCAACGGATCATCTCGCCCTCGTCGTTGGTCTCCCTGACCTCGACCGCCATGCCGAGCCCGCGGCCGACCTCCACGCAGCGCTCGACCAGTCCGGTGTAGGAGGTGGAGCCGTAGACGTCCGGTTCGCGCGAGCCGAGACGGCCCAGGTTGGGGCCGTTGAGCACCAGGACCCGGCGGGCGCTCACGCGGCGATCTCCGCGTGCGCGGCCAGCAGCATGGCCGGGTCCGGGTTCTCCAGCACGGTGGGCTTGCCGAGGCCGTCCAGCACGATGAAGCGCAGCCGGTCGCCGCGGGTCTTCTTGTCGACCTTCATGGTCTCCAGCAGCCGCGGCCACTGGTCGCCGCGGTAGGTGACGGGCAGCCCGACCGACCGCAGGACCGAGCGGTGCCGTTCGGCGGTCGCGTCGTCCAACCGGCCCGCGATGCGGCCGAGTTCGGCGGCGAAGACCATGCCGACGGCGACGGCCGCGCCGTGCCGCCACTCGTAGCGCTCGTTCTTCTCGATGGCGTGGGCGAGGGTGTGGCCGTAGTTCAGGATCTCGCGCAGGCCCGACTCCTTGAGGTCGCTGCCGACGACCTCGGCCTTGACCCGGATGGACCGTTCGATCAGCTCCGCCGTGTGCGGGCCGTCGGGGCCGCGCGCCGCCTTCGGGTCGCTCTCGATCAGGTCGAGGATCACGGGGTCGGCGATGAAGCCGGCCTTGATGATCTCCGCGAGTCCGCTGACGTAGTCGTGCACCGGCAGGCTCTCCAGCGCGGCCAGGTCGCACAGCACTCCGGCGGGCGGGTGGAAGGCGCCCACCAGGTTCTTGCCCTCGGCGGTGTTGATGCCGGTCTTGCCGCCCACGGCCGCGTCGACCATGCCCAGCACGGTGGTCGGCACGGCGATCCAGCGCACGCCGCGCAGCCAGGTCGCCGCGACGAAGCCGGCCAGGTCGGTGGTGGCGCCGCCGCCGACGCCGACGATGACGTCGGTGCGGGTGAAGCCGGTCTGACCGAGCGCCTTCCAGCAGTAGGCGGCGACCTCGGCCGTCTTGGACTCCTCGGCGTTGGGCAGCTGCACCGCGATGGCCTCGTAGCCCTGCGCAGCCAGGTCCTCCCGCAGCACCTGGCCGGTCTCGGCCAGCGCCTCGGGGTGCAGCACGGCGACCCGCCGGGCCTGGTCTCCGATCAGCGCCGGCAGCTCGCCGAGGAGCTGCCGGCCGATCAGCACGTCGTAGGGGTCGGTGCCCGCGCTGCCGGGGACGGTGATGCGGATGGGCGTGTTGATGGTCATGCCTTCCTCAGCGCTCATACCTGTGTTGCCTGTCATGGCCTGCTCAGCTCCAGGGCGCCGAGGATCTCCTCGGCGACCTCCTCGGGGGTGCGGCCCTGGGTGTCCACGACCGCCCGGGCTACCTCCGTGTACAGCGGCAGCCGCTCCTCCATCAGCCGGCGCCACTGCTGGCGCGGGTTGACCGCGAGCAGCGGGCGGGGCGCGTCGAGACCGGTGCGCCGCACGGCCTCGGCCACGTCCATGGTGAGCAGGACGACCGGCCGGTCGGCGAGGCGGCGGCGGGTCTCCTCGGCCATCACCGCTCCCCCGCCGAGGGCGAGCACGCCGTCGTGCTCGGCCAGCGCGGTGGCCACCGCCTGCCGCTCCAGCGCCCGGAAGTGGTCCTCACCCTCGTCGAAGAAGATCTCCGCGACAGGCTTGCCGGCAGTCGCGACCACATCCTCGTCGGTGTCGCGGAACTCGGTGCCCAGCCGCTCGGCGAGCAGCCTGCCGACGGTGGTCTTGCCGACGCCCATGGGGCCGACGAGGACCACCCGCGGCCCGCGCGACGTCGGGTCCTGGGCGTCCGGACTGTCGTCGGCGGTCACCGGATGGCCAGGTTGTCCAGGAAGCCGCGCACGTTGCGGCGGGTCTCGGTGACGCTGTCACCGCCGAACTTCTCCGCGACCGCGTCGGCGAGCACCAGCGCCACCATGGCCTCGGCGACGATGCCGGCCGCCGGGACCGCGCACACGTCGGAGCGCTGGTGGTGGGCCTTGGCCGGCTCGCCGGTGGTGACGTCCACGGTGCCCAGCGCCCGGGGGACCGTCGCGATCGGCTTCATCGCGGCCCGCACGCGCAGCAGTTCACCGGTGGTCAGGCCTCCCTCGGTGCCGCCGGAGCGGCCCGAGGAGCGGCGGATGCCGTCGTCGGTGGGCACGATCTCGTCGTGCGCCTTGGAGCCGGGGACGCGGGCCAGTTCGAAGCCGTCTCCGACCTCGACGCCCTTGATCGCCTGGATGCCCATCAGCGCGGCGGCGAGGCGTGCGTCCAGGCGGCGGTCCCAGTGCACGTGGGAACCGAGGCCGACCGGTACGCCGTACGCCAGGACCTCCACGACGCCGCCCAGGGTGTCGCCGTCCTTGTGCGCCTGGTCGATCTCGGCGACCATCGCCTTGCTCGCGCCCTCGTCCAGCGCGCGCACCGGGTCGGCGTCCAACCGCTCGACGTCGCCGGGCACCGGCACCACGCCCTGCGGGGCCTTGGCGGAGCCGAGTTCGACGACGTGCGAGACGATCTCGATGCCGCACGTCTCCTTCAGGTAGGAACGGGCGACGGTGCCGAGCGCCACCCGGGCCGCGGTCTCCCGTGCGGAGGCGCGCTCCAGCACCGGGCGGGCCTCGTCGAAGCCGTACTTCTGCATACCGGCGAGGTCGGCGTGGCCGGGGCGCGGCCGGGTGAGCGGGGCGTTGCGCGCCAGTTCGGCCAGCACGGCGGGGTCCACCGGGTCGGCGGACATGACCTGCTCCCACTTGGGCCACTCGGTGTTGCCGACCATGATCGCGACCGGGGAGCCGAGGCTGAGGCCGTGCCGGACGCCGCCCAGGAAGGTGACCTCGTCGCGCTCGAACTTCATCCGGGCACCGCGTCCGTAGCCGAGCCTGCGGCGGGCCAGGGCGTCGGCCACCATCTCGGTGGTGACCGGCACGCCGGACGGCAGTCCCTCCAGCGTCGCCACGAGCGCGGGGCCGTGTGACTCCCCTGCGGTCAGCCAGCGCAAGCTACTCAACGGGTGCTCCTTGGGTTCCGGGCGCGAAGTGCTTGCCTTGATCCTGCCACGTTCCGGCCCCGCGCCCGGACTCCGGTCCGTCTGGCGGACGGCTCGCGCGTCGGTCGGCAGACGGCTCGCGCGCCGGTCAGACGGAGTGCTCGCGCAGCGCGGCGCGGGCGGCCAGCGCGGCCTCCCCGGCCGCGCGCATCGCGGCCAGCGGCGCCTCGGGCACGCCCGTCATCATCTCGACCTGGAGCACGGCCTGGTGGACCAGCAGGTCGAGGCCGCCCAGGACATCGCCGCCGCGCGCGGACCAGGCCGCGGCAAGCGGCGTCGGCCACGGCTCGTAGAGCACGTCGAAGAGCGTGCCGGGCCGCTCCGGGACGGCGTCGACCAGCGCGTCCGTGCTGCCCGCCGGAGTGGTGGCGACGACCAGCGGGGCCCGCAGCGCACGCGCGGCGTCCGCCCAGTCCGCCGTACGGACCTCGACGCCCAGCCGCTCTCCCCAGCCGCGCATCTCGGCGGCCCGCTCGGGCGAGCGCACATAGGCGGTGACCTCGCCGTCGCAGATCCGGGCGAGCGCGGCGAGCGCGGAGGAGGCGGTGGCACCGGCGCCCAGCACGGCGGCCTCCGGTACCCGCGTGACGCCCCGCTCGGCGAGCGCGGCCACCAGCCCGGGCACGTCCGTGTTGTCGCCGACACGGCGGCCGTCGTCGGTGAAGACGACCGTGTTGACTGCCTCGATGGCGGCGGCCGTCTCACCGATCTCGTCGAGCAGCGGGATCACGGCCCGCTTGAGCGGCATGGTCAGGGACAGGCCGGCCCACGGGCCGCTCAGCTCGCCCAGGAAGGGGCGCAGGGTGCGCTCGGTGACCTCGAAGCGGTCGTAGGTCCAGTCGGTCAGGCCCAGTTCGCGGTAGGCGGCCCGGTGCAGTTCGGGCGAGAGGGAGTGCCCGATGGGTGAACCGAGCACCGCCGCGCGCCTGGCCCGGCCTGTCGTCTGCCCGGTCATTCCCCCGCCTCCCGCTTCTTGCGCTGCTCCTCGTTGAAGTCGCGCACGTTCTTGTTGTGATCGGCGAAGTCCGAGGTGAACCGGGTGTCACCGGGCTTGACGGTGACGAAGTACAGCCAGTCGCCCTTGGTGGGGTTGAGCGCGGCCTCGATCGCCTGGTGGCCGGGGTTGTCGATGGGGCCAGGCGGCAGCCCGGCGTTGCGGTAGGTGTTGTACGGGTGGTCGAGCTTGGTGTCCGTCACCGACACGTCGAGCGTGGAGCGGCCGAGCGCGTAGTTGATGGTGGAGTCGAAGTCGAGTTTGCCGTTGGTGGCGCTGTTGCCGGGTTCGAGCCGGTTGTAGATGACCCGGGAGACCTTGCCGAACTCCTCGTCCTCCTGGGCCTCCGCCTGGATGAGCGAGGCGATGATCAGCACCTCGTAGGGCGACCGGTTCACCTTGCGGGCGTTTGTCTCCAGGTCGACCTTCCGGAACTCGGCCTTGGCGCGTTTCACCATCTCCTTCAGCACCTCGGCCGGCTCGGAGTTCTTGGTGACGCTGTAGCGCGACGGGAAGAGGAAGCCCTCCACCTTGCCGTTCGCCCACGACGGCAGTCCGAGATCGGTCTTCTCCGCGGCCTTCTCCGTGGTGCCCTCGGGCGACTCCGTGCGCTCGTCGATCAGTTGGTAGATCCTGCTCGCCCGCAGCCCCTCGGGGATGATCAGCCCGCTCTGGCTGGCCGGGTTGAGCATCAGTTCGACGGCGGCCGCGGCCGACATCTCCTTGCGCATCACGTAGGTGCCGGCCTGGATCCGCAGCGCGTCCTGGTTCCTCGCGGACGCCGAGACGAACGCGGCGGCGCTCTTGACCACGCCCTCCTGTTCGAGGATGCGGGCGATGGTGCCGAGGTTGGCGCCTTCGGGAACCGTCACCTGCACCTCGCCGCTGCCCTGCCCTGCGTAGTCGGGCGCGCTGGCGAAGCGCTCCTTGTAGAGGGTGTAGGCGTAGTAGCCGGCTCCGCCGACGCCGCCGACCAGGACAACCGCGACGATCAGGCAGGCCATGCCGTTCTTGCGGCGCGCGCTGCCCCGCCGCGAGCGGCCCGACCGGCGGCCTCCGTCGTGGGGTCCGTCGCCGTCGTCGACGTCCTCGTCGGGGTCGGTGCCGTCGGGACCGAGGTCGGCGGGCTCGTCCGGCTCTTCGGCGGCGCGGCGGCGGCCGGCGCGGCCCGTCCGGGGCCCGGCCTTCTCGGGGGCGTCGTCGTGCGGGGAGTGGGCG
>NZ_VJYK02000327.1 GCF_007097205.2 Streptomyces alkaliterrae | reverse complement strand
CCCACCACTCGACCGCATCCGGATCGGCTCCGCCCCCGACTCCTGGGGCGTCTGGTTCCCCGACGACCCCCAGCAGGTGCCCTGGCAACGCTTCCTCGACGAGGTCGCCCACGCCGGCTACGAGTGGATCGAACTCGGCCCCTACGGCTACCTCCCCACCGACCCCGCCCGCCTCCACGACGAGGTCGGCCGACGCGGACTGAAGGTGTCCGCCGGCACGGTCTTCACCTCCCTCCACCGGGGACCCGCCGTATGGGACGCCACCTGGGAGCACGTCAGCCAGGTCGCCGAACTCACCCGCGCCACCGGCGCCCGCCACCTCGTCGTCATCCCCTCCTTCTGGCGCGACGACAAGACCGCCGAGATCATCGAACCCGCCGAACTCACCGCCGAACAGTGGTCCCACCTCACCACCGGCATGGAACGCCTCGGCCGCGAGGTGCGCGACCACTACGGCCTGGAGATCGTCGTCCACCCGCACGCCGACACCCACATCGACACCGAGCCCAACGTCGAACGCTTCCTCGACGGCACCGACCCCGACCTCGTCAGCCTCTGCCTGGACACCGGCCACTACGCCTACTGCGGCGGCGACAGCGTCCGACTCATCCGCACCTACGGCGAACGCCTCGGCTACCTGCACCTCAAGCAGGTCGACCCGGACATCCTCGCCGACGTCGTGAAAAACGGCGTGCCGTTCGGACCCGCCGTCGCGCGCGGCGTGATGTGCGAACCGCCGGGCGGCGTGCCCGCGCTGGAACCGGTGCTGGCCGAGGCGCAGAAACTCGGCGTCGACCTGTTTGCCATCGTCGAGCAGGACATGTATCCGTGTCCTCCTGACCAGCCGCTCCCGATCGCCGTCCGCACCCGCCGCTTCCTCCGCTCCTGCGGCGCCTGAGGCGCCACTGGCGCCGGGCGGCGCCGGGCGGCGCTGCGGCGCCTGACGGCGCCGGCCCGCACCCCACCCCCTCCCCGACATCATCCGCAATCCGGAAGGACGACCACCGACCATGACCCAGCGCCCCACCATCGGCGTCGCCGTCGTCGGCACCGGCCGCATGGGAGCCGACCACGTCCGCCGCCTCGACCGGGTGACCAGCGGCGCCCGGGTCGCCGCCGTCGTCGACGTCGACGCCGACCGCGCCAAGCGGATCGCCGACGGCGTCGAGGGCTGCGCGGCGTTCACCGACGCCGCACAGGCCATGGCCGCCGACGGTGTCGACGCCGTACTGATCGCCTCCCCCGGACCCGCCCACGAGGCCGCCCTCCTCGCCGCGTTCGAACACGACCTGCCGGTCCTCTGCGAGAAGCCGCTCACCCCGGACGCCGCCTCCGCCCTCCGCGTGATGGAAGCCGAACAGCGACTCGGCCACCGCCGCGTACAGGTCGGCTTCATGCGCCGCTACGACGCCGAGTACCAGCGCCTGAAGGCGCTGCTGGACAGCGGCGACCTGGGCCGCCCACTCATGCTGCACAACCAGCACCGCAACGTCTCCACCCCGCCCGGCTTCACCAACGAGATGATCGTCAACGACTCCGCCGTCCACGAGATGGATGTCGCCCGCTGGCTGCTGGACCAGGAGATCACCGCCGTCACCGTCCTCCGCCCCCGCGCGTCCTCCTCGGCGCCGGACGGGCTCGACGACCCGCAGTTCCTCGTCTTCGAGACCGACGGCGGCGTGCTCGTCGACGTGGAGGTCAATCTCAACTGCGGCTTCGGCTACCAGGTACGGGCGGAGGCCGTCTGCGAACGCGGCACCGCGCGGATCGGCGAGGGCGTCGACCTGGTCACCCACACCGCCGGCCGCTGGGGCGGCACCATCGACCAGGACTTCGTCACCCGCTTCGAGGACGCCTACGACCGCCAGGTCCAGGCCTGGATCGACGCCACGGCACGCGGCGAAACGCTCGGCCCCAGCGTCTGGGACGGCTACGCCGCAGCCGCCATCTGCGAGGCCGCCGTCGCCGCCCAACAGGAAGCCCGCCGAGTCCCCGTAGACCTCGTAGACCGCCCACCCCTCTACCGCTGACGCGCCCCGCCGGGGGCGAGAATCGCCCCTCCGCTGGGCCGGCAGGGCATCGTGGTGCTGGTACCCGAACTGTGCCGTCCTGGCCTCCCTCCTACAGCGGCGGAAGGCCAGGACGCCTCCCTCACGACGCCCGCCCTCCGGCCCTGGCTCAGTCGATCACCCGGGCGTAGATCCTCGCCGAGTCGGCGAAGAAGACCGTGACGCCGTCGTGCCCCTTCCGGTTGTTCGGCCTGGGTGACCACAGCTCGAAGGCGGTGATCTCTTCCGATCCGGACCGGGCAAGCAGCTCGGCGAACCACCGCTCCTCCGGCAGTCCGCCGTCCGGAACGGCCTCCAGGCTGATCGGCTGCTCCGCCTTGGTGATCGTCTCCGGTTCGGTGAACTTGTCGCCGTCCCGGGACTGGGCGATGAACTGCCACTGGATCTCGCGGCCGGAAGCTGTTGCCGACAGGCCGTACGGGTACTTCGTGACGCCGGTGTCCGCCAGTGTCCGGGCCTGGCCGCAGTCCGGCGAGTTCTTGGCGAGGTCGAGGGCGAAGTCCTGGAAGCGAGTCGGGCGCATCGCGGGTTCCTTTCTTGCGGGGCGAGGGCCCGACGAGGCCAGGCCCGATCGCCCGACGCATGTGCTGGTGCGGACGGACCGTCAGGAGTCTGATGGCTCTGCCGCCGGTCAGTGACCGTCTTCACGGAAGTGTGCCGAGAAGGATGAACAGCAGCAGGCCTGCGATGATCACGCAGTAGACGATCTGGACGGCCAGGGATTCCTCGACTCGCCGTCGAAGGCGGCGGCTCACCGTTCGGCCTCCTCGGCGGGCGTGTCGGCGGTGGCGAACGCCTGGCGGACGCGGTCTACGGTGCACAGCACCGCTACCGCGTCGACCAGTTCCGGCGGCAGCCATACCCACTGCTGTCCGATCGCGTCCTCGTGCGGGCCGTCGTGCCCGGCGGGGAGCGCACACGGTAACCGGCTCGCGACCAGCGGCGGCGTCTCCAACCAGCGCGGTCGGCGCCGCCCGCACGGCTCGGGTGCCGCGTTCACCGGATCGCCTCCGGCGCGAGCACCCACGGCCCCCGGCCGGTACCGGACAACGACACCCACCGCCCTTCGGGCAGACCCGCCGTCACGTACGGGCGGACGAGGCGCGAGGCGTCCCCGTCCAGCACGCCACGGTGGTCCGAGCGGGCGCCACCCGGCCAGCCACTTCGGGCGACAAGGAGTCGGCGCCTCACCGGCCGACCTCCCGCGCCGGAGCGGCGAGCGGGGGCGCCGCCGGGCCCGCCGGTCGGTCGAACTCGCCCTCGCCCAACGACACGCACCCGGTGCACGCGCGCTGCGCGCCACCCGGCCCGGAGCCCTGCTCGATCGCCCGCACCGTCCGGACGGTCGGCTCCGCGCGTTGGCAGAAGTGGCAGTGGTACGCGATCACCGGGCCGCCCCGTCGCCGTGGCGGCCGTGGCAGTCGCACGCGCACACGTCGTAGTGCACGCCCTCACACGGCGACGGCCGCCACTCGCCATCCGTGCAGTCGTCGTGCGCGCGGATGCGGCACGACCACGACTGGTAGGGGTCGGTGAGGACGCCGCGCGCCGCGTCGGCGAGCGCCACGCGCCGGGCTCTCTGCTGCGGGGTACGCCGAGGCGCCGTGTCGGGCATGTTCCTGACTCCTGTAGTGAGACGTGTACGGACCGTCTCCACAAACGCTAGGAGTCTGTGAGCCAGGCCTCAATGGCCGTTTCGGGCGCCTCTTTGACGAAGTATCAGTGAGCGTCACAGAGGAAGCGCGATCACCCTGGCCATCTCCCGCATCTGCGGGGTCAGCCGCCGGCGTCGCCGCACCATCTTGTCCAGGATGTCCCGCGCGTACTGCTGCTGCGGCAGCCACTGCGGTGCCGCCCGGTGCACATCGAGCAGTGTCTCCATCGCCTCCCCGTATCGCCGAGTCCGGACCTGCGCGTCGGCCACGTCCAGCAGGTGCCGATTGCGGTGGCCGAACGTCGGCGCGAGCCGTTGGCCGTTCACCTCGCGGGCCACTTCCAGAGCCACGTCCGGTCGGCCACTGACCACGGCGACTTCGACGCGCTGCATCTTCACCGTCAGCGGACTCCACGTCCTGGCTCGGCCGGACGTCTGCGACCCGCCGCCCTGCGGCGCCTCCGCCGTCAGGAGTGCGCCGGCCGCACTCGCCATGCGCAGGGCGTGCTCGGCCTCGTCCTGCCGGGCGTCACGGGACGCGGCGGCGGCAACCCTTCCCAGCACCACACCCCACGACCTCAGATCGTCGGCCGTGGCGCGCGACATGCGAGGCTCCAGTTCGTCGACCCAGCGCGTCGCGAGCGCGCGGGCGTCTCCCAGCCGCCCGCGACGCAGCAGGAGCCAGCACCGGCTCTCCACCAGGTCGGCGGCTTCCATCGGGCCCTGCACCCATCCGGCCCGCTCCGCGCGGTCGAGGGCGGCTTCCGCGGCGTCGTACTGCCGAGTCTGGATCATCAGCCGACCCGTGAGCATCAGCACGCTCGCCTGCATCGGGCCGCCGAGCACGGCGGCGTCGCGCAGCAGTCGGGGGAGGGCGTGTGCGGCGGCGGCCAGATCCTCCGCGACGAGCCTTCGGGCGACCGCGTTCAGCGCACCGGAAACACCCGCGAGAGTGGGGGGCTCGTCCTCCACGGCGTTGTCCGCGCTGTGGAGGATCGCGGCCCGCACTGGTGACCACGGCGCGCTCGGGTCGGTCGTCTGGGCGGGTTGACGTTCGGCCGCGAGCAGTGACGAAGTCGAGATCCCGAGCGCGGCGGCAAGTTGACGTGCAGTCTCCAACCGGGTATCCGGCTGGGCGCCCTGCTCGAGTTTGGCCACCAGGGACAGGGATACACGTGCCGCCGCGGCGAGTTCCCTCTGGGTGAGGCCGGCGCGCTTACGCGCTTCCCGAAGGCGGTCTCCGAACGAGGTACAGGGCATGCTGTGATGACCTCCGTCGACTTGCCGGTCGCACGAACGACGGTACCCCCGGCACGCGGTCTGGTATACGCGTAGCGCCCCCGAGTCGACGGGACCACGCCGACTACTCCCGGCGAAGCCGGGGCGCTGCTGGTGGCGTCACTGCCACCTGCGCGGCCTTGTCGGGAACATGTGGTCGCGGTAGTAGCGCCCTGCGGCTGGGCGGTAGAGCAACACACGTCGCGATGCACCGATTTCTGCGCGGCGTCGCTCGCGGGCTCGGATGAACCAGAGGTAGACGGTGAGGCTCAGCGTGCAACGTCCGGTGTAGTCCGCCCACATGATGAGCGCGTCTCTGCCGGTGCCCGTACCCATCACGAAGACGAGCGTCGGAACAGCGAGAATCGCGGCCAGCATCAGCGCGCCCAGATAGCCTGTCAGTGCCGACCGCCTGGCCATCAGCCAGGAGCCCACCAGCCCCGCCGGGATCTGCACCAGCGCGTGGAAGACGGCGATCGAAAACAGCAGCACCAGGGGCAGAAGGAAGGACGGCCAGTCCGCCGACGGGTTGTCCGGCGATACGGCACCGACGGCGTCCAGCAGCCACACCGGCGGTATGAGGAAGGTCAGCAACAGCAGTCCGCCGCTGACGTGCATCGCGCCGATATGCTCGGCGACCCGCTTGTTCCAGTCTGTTCGGGGCGGCGGCGGGGTGGGCTGGAAGAGCTGGTGTGTCGGCCATGGCGGGCCGGCCGGATTCGCGTACGCGCGTGCCCCTTCCGACGAGCGGTGCCCTGAACGTACTCCTGGCATCACAACCGCTCGTCGGTGGGGGCCGGTTCACTCGGGGCACTCCGGGGTGGCCCAGGTGCCGGTTCGGGCGGAGTGGAGCATCGCGTCGAGGGCGGTGGCGGCGCGGACGGCGTCGTCGGGGGTGGCGCAGTG
>NZ_VJYK02000326.1 GCF_007097205.2 Streptomyces alkaliterrae | reverse complement strand
CTCCCGCCCCCACGGCACCACTCGGTCACCCGCCGTCCTCCCCGCCGCGCACTCGGTCAGGACTTCGACGCGATGAGCCGACCCATCTTGCGCTGCATTTCGCCCCGGTCGGCTGCCAGCGAGGTCTGGTACTGGATTTCCAGGACAAGGTCGCCCCTGAGCATCCACAGGGTCGGTCCGTAACCGGAGTGCCGTTCGAAGGCCGCGTCGCCGACGCCCGTCACCTTTTCGACCTTCTGCGTGTTCGTACTGTCACGAGCGGTCTGTTCCTGTTGTTCGAAGTCGGTGCGGCCGTTCTCCGACTTCACGGACACGCTGATTCCGAAGCCGCCCTCGTCCACCGCCCAGGAACACACGGGGCTGGAACCGACGCTCGCCTTCTCGACCTTCAGAACCGGAGTTCCGAGAACGCCCTCGACGTCCTTCTTGGAAGCCAGTTCGCAGGGATCGGTCCGGATGGCGGCCGTGCCTCCTCCGTCGCCGGCAGCGTCGCCGGCGCCCTCGCCTTGGCCGGATTCCTGGTCGCCGGGTTCCGGTGTGGCTCCCGCAGAGGCGTTCGCGCCGTTCTCCTTGGCGCCGTCCGGGCTGTCGGAGTCACTTCCGCAGCCGGTGAGCGCGAGCACTCCCGCGATGAGCGCCGCACCCAGTCCAGGGGCCACCCGTCTCCGGCCCCCGCGCCCACTGCCGCCTATTCTGGATCTCACGGATTCTCCTCCGAATCGCCACGGCCGCGCCTCCCGGCGACGGCCCCCACCCCCGTTACGCCGCCGGTTGCGGCACCTCCCCACGGGGCGAGTTGGAGAAGTGTACTGATGCGCGCCATTCAACTACCGCCAGGCCCCGCCTTCTTGAGAATGCTCAGCCACGTGCGCGATTTCGCCCCGATCATTCCGCCCCGGGAACGGAAACGCTCACGCGGTATCCGCACTCCCGCATACCTGCTGAACGCTCACCCTGACCTCGGTTCGCGTCTCGTACCGGTGTTTTCCGACGGAGCAGCCGATCCGTACCCCCTTCATCGACGCCCGCGCCTCGCCCTCGACGTCGGCCTTCACCCCGATGGCGAACGGCAGGTCCTCCGTGGGGGCGGACGGCGACTCGCGTGGCGCCGTGCGCCCCCAGGGGCGCATGGGCGAGGGGCCCGCTCCCCCCGACCGGGAGCGGGCCCCTCGTGTTCGTGTGCGGCCGCCGGTGGCGGCGACCGTCACTCGGGTCAGAAGGCCTCTTCGGGCAGCTCCATGACCGACAGGTCGATGTTCTCGGCCAGCTCGCGCTGGACCGAGACGCCCGGGAGGATGTTCGCCGCGAAGAACTTGGCGGCGGCGATCTTGCCCTCGTAGAAGGACTTGTCCTTGGCGGACGCGTCGGCCAGCTTCTCGGCGGCCACGGCGGCACCGCGCAGCAGCAGGTAGCCGATGACGACGTCACCGGAGGCCATCAGGAAGCGGGTGGTGTTGAGGCCGACCTTGTAGATGGACTTGACGTCCTGCTCGGTGGCGGCGAGGTCGGTGAGCATGGTGCCGACCATGCCCTCCAGGTCCGCGGCGGACTTGGCGAGCTGGTCGCGGGAGGCGGCCAGGTCCTCGCCGCCGGCGGCCTCGGCGAGGAACTTCTTGATCTCCTCGGAGAGCGCGGTCAGGGCCTGGCCCTGGTCGCGGACGATCTTCCGGAAGAAGTAGTCCTGGCCCTGGATCGCGGTGGTGCCCTCGTAGAGGGTGTCGATCTTGGCGTCCCGGATGTACTGCTCGATCGGGTACTCCTGGAGGTACCCGGAGCCGCCGAAGGTCTGGAGCGACTGCGCCAGCTGCTCGTAGGACTTCTCGGAGCCGTAGCCCTTGACGATCGGCAGGAGCAGGTCGTTGAGGCGGACCGCGGCGGAGGCGTCCTCGCCGGCGTGCTCCTTGATCAGGATCTCGTCCTGGACGGCGGCGGTGTAGAGGACCAGCGCGCGCATGCCCTCGGCGTACGCCTTCTGGGTCATGAGCGAGCGGCGCACGTCCGGGTGGTGCGTGATGGTGACGCGCGGGGCGGTCTTGTCGGTGAACTTGGCCAGGTCCGCGCCCTGGACGCGCTCCTTGGCGTACTCCAGGGCGTTGAGGTAGCCGGTGGAGAGGGTGGCGATGGCCTTCGTGCCGACCATCATCCGCGCGAACTCGATGATCTTGAACATCTGGCGGATGCCGTCGTGCTTCTCGCCGAGCAGCCAGCCCTTGGCGGGGTGCTTGTCGCCGAAGGTCATCTCGCACGTGTTGGAGGCCTTGAGGCCCATCTTGTGCTCGACGTTCGTGGCGTAGGCGCCGTTGCGCTCGCCCAGCTCGCCGGTCTCCCAGTCGAAGTCGTACTTGGGGACGATGAACAGCGACAGGCCCTTGGTGCCCGGGCCGTGGCCCTCGGGGCGGGCCAGCACGAAGTGGATGATGTTCTCGGACATGTCGTGCTCGCCCGAGGTGATGAAGCGCTTGACGCCCTCGATGTGCCAGGAGCCGTCCTCCTGCTTGATCGCCTTCGCGCGGCCGGCGCCGACGTCGGAGCCGGCGTCCGGCTCGGTCAGCACCATGGTCGAGCCCCACTGGCGGTCGACCATGCGCTGGGCGATCTTGTACTGCTCCTCGGTGGCCTCCTCGTAGAGGACGCCCGCGAAGGCCGGGCCCGAGGCGTACATCCACACGGCCGGGTTGGCGCCGAGGATCGTTTCGGCGAAGCCCCACAGGAGGGAGCGCGGCGCGGTGGTGCCGCCGATCTCCTCCGGGATGCCCAGGCGCCACCACTCGGCGTCCATGTAGGCCTGGTAGCTCTTCTTGAACGACTCGGGGATCGGAGCGGTGTTGGTCTCCGGGTCGAAGACCGGCGGGTTGCGGTCCGCGTCCTCGAAGGATGCGGCCAGCTCGTTCTCGGACAGGCGTGCGATCTCGGAGAGCACGCTCTTGGCGGTCTCCACGTCCATCTCCGCGAACGGCCCTGTGCCGTACACCGTGTCGCGACCGAGCACCTCGAACAGGTTGAACTCGATGTCCCGGAGATTCGACTTGTAGTGGCCCATGGCGCCAGGCTCCGTAATGCCGGGGAGGGGGTGCTCCTCCAGATGCGTACCAATCAGTAGCTCCCATAGTGCTACCCGTCGGTAATAAGAAGCAACCCCAAGCGGCGGGAGTGTGACGGAGCTGTCGAAAACCCCACGTGTTACCTGCGGTAGGAGGGCTGGTTCGCGGTCTGCGGCGCCCGGGGCGGCGTCCGGTGCGGCAAGCGGGGCACGGCGAGCCGCCCGCCGACGCTAACCTTAGGCGCATGTACGGCTACGACCAGAGCGCACAGGGCCACCACCCCGGCGGCCACGGGCAGTACTCGACGCAGCCGCCGCCTCCGCAGTCCGGCTACGGCCAGCCGCCGCTGCAGCAGCAGCCGCTGTACGAGCCGGCGCCGCCGTCCCTCGCCGACGCCGTACGCGCCTTCACCACCGGCACCATGTCGGCGGAGGAGTTCCAGAGCATCTTCCACAACTCCCGCGTCTACTGCCCGCGCGGCGAGACCCCCGGTTTCCTCGCCCTGCACAACACCCAGCAGCCCGTCATCCCCATGTTCACCACGCTCAAGGAGTTGCGGGCGTACGCGGGCAAGGAGTCCAGGTACTTCGTGATCACCGGCGCCGAGGTGCTGGACCTGCTGCCGTCGGGGTACGGCTTCGTCCTCGACATAGAGGGCGACCACCGCGTCGTCTTCGACGCGAAGGCGGTCGGCGAGATGGTCGACTACGCGATGCGCCGTATGTACGGCTGACAACGGTCGCGGACCCTCGGAGGTCCGAGGTGTTCAGGCGGCGGCGAGCCGCCGATGCTCGATCCGGCGCCCGGCCCTGTGGCCTGCGGTCACGCGGCACCCGGCGCCCGCGGAGGTCGACCGTCTCCGCGACAGAGCCACCCCGTGTTGGGAGAACGTCGCACATGCGCGCACGTCTGAGTCGTGTCCTCGCCGCCGCCGGCGGCATCGTCGCCACCGTCGCACTCGCCGGCCCCGCCCAGGCCAGCCCGTCCGCCACCGTGGACAACTGCCCGTCCGAGTACGTGTGCCTGTACGCCAAGAGCGGCTACATGTTCGCCCCCACCAAGGGCGACGCGGACCTGAGCAAGAGCAAGATGTACCCGAACCGGATCTTCAACAACGGCAAGAGGTACCCGGGCGCCGACCACGTCTACTGGGCCGGGAAGAGGGAGCGGAACGGCAAGGTGACCGACGTGGGCGGCTGCCTGCACTACCACTCCACGAACAACAAGACCCCGGAGGCCGGCACGTATGTGACCGGGCTCTACAAGAGCGACAGCGACCGGGTGCGGATCACCACCCTGCGCTGGAGCGGCGAGTGCCCGTAGCCGCCGCCTGACGGCCGGGCCGTGTCGCGTCCCAGAGGATGCCGCGCCAGTGGGCGCGGCCGCGCCGGAGGGCGGCGGTGAGGGAGGGCTCGCCGATCCGGTCCCGTACCGCCGCCGCGACCCGGCGCACGTCCTGGCTCTCCGCCTCGGGCAGCGGCGCCCCGGCCGCCTCCCGGCCGGCGGCGGCCGCGCCCAGCAACTCCGCCGCGTGCGCCGCGTCCCCGCGCAGCACCGCCACTTCCGCCATGCCCTCCACGGCAAGCGCCACCGCGCGCTGGTCGCCGAGCGCACGGGCCAGCGCCAGTCCGCGCCCGTGCAGCTCGGCCGCCTCGTCCACCCGGCCGAGCCCGGCGGCGACAAAGCCGAGCTCCGCCAGCGCCAGCGTCTCACCGGGCGCGAAATCGATCTCCCGGTAGCCGGCGAGCAGCGGGCGCAGCCGCTCCTCGGCCTCTGCCGGCTCCCCGGCCCGCCGGGCGCACAGCGCCAGCGCGTGTTCGGCGTGCGTGACGCCGCTGGTGTAGCCGTGCTCGACCGCCACCCGCCGGGCGCGTTCCAGGAAGGAGCGCGCCTCGTCGAACCGGCCGCCCAGCATCTCCACGCGCCCCAGCGCCCACAGCCGGTCCGCGACCTCCGGCCACAGCCCGAGCCCCCGGGCGGTCTCCAGGCCGGAACGGCTGAGCTGGGCGGCCCGCGCGTAGTCGCCGTTGATCTCGGCGAGCGAGGCCAGCAGGGCGTCCGCCTGGCAGCGCCCCCAGCCGTCGTCCAGGCCGGCGAACACCTCCGCGCAGGCCCGGCCGTCCCGCTCGGCGGCCCGTAGATCGCCTCGGACGAGCGCGTGCTGGCCGCGCAGCATGCGCGCGGCGGCGTGGTACCAGCGGTGGGCGGGTGCGGGGTCGCCCGGCGGATGGTCCTCGGGAGCGGCCGACAGCCGGCGTTCGCTGGCCGGGAGGTCGCCCGCGGTCCAGTGGGCGAGCGCGATCAGCCAACGGCGGCGGGCCGCACCCGGCCCGTGCCCGGTGAGCGACCGGTCGAGGTCCGCCGGCGCCGGAGCCCCGGCGAGCAGTGCGAAGAAGCCGCGCCACGTCACCGCGTCGGCGCCCTCGTCGCCGACCGGCGCCTCACCGCTTCGGGGCGCCGGGCCCGTCCGGGCCTCCTCGGCGAGCAGCGTCGCGCGGCGGCCCTCCTGGAACCGGCCGCGCAGGAACCAGTACCAGCCGAGCGCGGCCACCAGCCGGTCCGCCTCCTCGGCCAGGCCGTGCCGCCGGGCCGCCTCCAGCGCCGCCCGTGCGGTGCCGGACTCCGCGTCCAGGTCGACGAGTCGGCGCCGCTGGTCCGCGCGCAGCAGTCCTGCGGCGGCCCCCTCCGCCGACCGCACCGCCCAGCGCACGAGCCGGCTCTCCGCCCTGTCGCGCTCGCCCGCGGCGGCCAGTCGCTCCAGCGCGTACTCGGCGACCGACTCCAGCAGCCGGAAACGGCCCGTCGGCCCGTCGTCCACCCGCACCACCAGCGAACGGTCCACCAGGCGGGCAAGCACCCCGACGACGTCCGGGGGCGTGACGGCTTCGCCGGGCGGGGTCGGGTCGCCGGGC
>NZ_VJYK02000325.1 GCF_007097205.2 Streptomyces alkaliterrae | reverse complement strand
GCCCCCCTCTTCATGGCCTTCGGCCTCTGGTGGGCCGCCACCCATCCCGGCCACGACGGCATGGACCTCGGCGACATCCCCCTCGCGCAAGCCTTCTGGAGCTTCGGCTTCTGCGTCCTGCTACTGCGCATCAGCCCCCAGTGGGACAGCCTCCCCGGCCGCCTCGCCCGCTACGACAAGATCGTCACCCTCTCCAACAGCCGCGCCGTGACGATCTACCTGTGGCACGAGATGGCGCTCGTCGCCTCCATCCCCCTACTCGACCCGCTGTGGAAGATCCCCGGCGTCTGGCCCGACCACGCGGACCTGCTGACGTCGCTGTACCCACCGCTGATGTTCCTCCTGGTCTGGCCGCTCCTGGCCCTCTTCATCGTGGCCGTCGGCTGGGCCGAGGACGTCGCCGCCAAACGCCGCCCCCGCCTCTGGCCCACGGGCGCGGGTAAACGCGCCCGCCGTGAGTGACGACACGCCCCGGGACTGGCGGGACAACCTCACCTGGGACGTCTTCTGCGTCGGCGCCGGACTCACGTTCACGCTCTCCGCGACCGACGCCGTGCTGAAGGCCGTCTGCGCGGCCTACACCGCCGCCTGAGTGGGCCTGGCGGCCCCACGGCTGCTGCGCGGCCGCCGCAAGCGCCGCCTGGCCGCTCAGGAGACGGAGTTGGACCAGTCGCGGGACGACAGCACCAACAGGTAGCCGTCCGGGTCCCGGACGGTCACACCCCACGTGTCCCAGTAGGGGTTGTGCGCCGGGACCCGCTTCCCGCCGTGCGCTTCAAGCCGCTCCACGAGCGAGTCGGGAACCGGCTCCCCGAGGTAGAGCACCAGAAGATCCTCCGGCGTCGGCTGCGGGTCCGTGGGCGCGGCCGGATCGTGGGTCAGCTCCAGGTGCCAACTCCCCTGCGGCCAACCGACCATGAGCAGCGAGTGCCGCCCCGGCGTCCCGTCCGCCTCGTGCCGGTACAGGACGCTGAGCCCCAGCCCGTCGACCCAGAACCTCTCCGCCGCCCGCAGATCACTCGACGGACGAGCAAGGCGCACATGCGCGGCGGCGTCGAGGGGCATGGGGGGTGACTCCTGAAAGTTGGCCTCGGTGGACAGAGCCGTGTGCCTTGAGCCTAACGAGAGGGCGGCCCTCCTGCGACCTGCGCGTACCGTCTGTGTTTGAGTTATCGCGACCAATCGGACACCCGCACACCGCCGCCAACGACGCGGCTCTCGCAGCGTTGTCCACAGCACGACAGAAGGAGAACGGGGCATGAGCACCACCGCCCGCCGCCGTCCGGGGGAGACCGACCAGAGCACCGCTGCCAGAATCCGCAGGTTCGTCCTGTGGACGCCGGCCAACCCGTATGTCGCCGCCGTGGTGATGGCGGCCTCGGTGTACGCGGGGATCGTCCTTATGCGCGCCTTCTGGTCTTCCTCCGGGAGTCCGATCTTCCAGGCGAGCGACGTCTTTCTTGTCCTTGCCACTTCCTTGCTGGCTCTGCTGGCTCAGCTCTGGCGTGCGAAACGGGAGCGGACCAGGTAGCCGGCACGTGGCCCGGACGAGGATGAGCCCGCCCGCCGATGACGGCGGGCACACCTTCGGCGCGGCGGTTGTCAGGAGTTGAGGCGCCGCAGCGCGTGGGCCCACGCGCTGCGGTGGGGCACCCAGGCACGATCGCGGGGATGTTGCCCCGTTCGAACGCCGGTAGAAGCCCTCTCGGCATGGTCGACAACGGTGGCTCAGCAGAACCCGTGCTGGTAGGACTTCGAGCCAACCATGGTTCGTTTCAGGTAGTGATCGTCGCGGAAGCACCGCCCAGGCGACGACCTTCCCTAGGCTCACTGGGCGCGCCAGGACGTTTCCAGTTCCGCCACGGAAGGATGTCATGCGACCACATCTCAGACGCGCCCTCCACCTGTTAGTGGTGCCGCTCGTCGCGCTCCTCATGCTCGCCACCGGCACCGTTGCCACGGCGCAGACAGCCGACGCGACCGAAGGAGACGCTTGGACATTCACGACATCCAACGGACGCCGACTCGACGTCCAGAACGGCAACACGGGCGACGGCGTGTTTGTCGTAGCGAACAGAACCCCCGGACATCACCAGAACTGGCGGTTGATCCCGCTCGGTCACGGAGAGTTCCAGGTTGCCAACACCGTCACCGGGAAGTGCCTGACCGAGGCCTTCCCGCTGCGTCAGCAGTCGTGCGGAAGGGCCGGACAGGAGTGGCACTTCCGCCCAGTCGTCGGCAAGTCGAACACGTACACGCTGGTACGCCGCACCAACGACCGCTGTCTTGACATCGTGCAGGGCGCCCAGTACTCCGATGCCTGGACGCAGGTGTACCGCTGCAACGGTACTTCGGCGCAGGAATGGACCGTCTCGGCGTCGAAGGCACCGGAGGCCAAGAAACTCGCCACCGACTACTACGCGCGTCTGTGCTCAACCAACACCTCCACCTGCTCCTGGAAGCAGACCTCGGAGGGCGAGCCCGAGGCCCTGCCGCGCAAGAAGGCGTCCTCGGTCTGGTACAACGACACCTCCGAGAAGGTAAGCCAGATCTTCACGACGATCTATCACAGTGGATGGTCGCAGAGCTTCACCTCCGGCGTCTCCGCCTCTGTGGGTGTCTCTGTCCCGATGCAGGCGATGATCTCCGCACAACTGAGCGGGACCGTCACCTATCAGTCGAACGAGACGGAGATCAACGGGGTGGTCGTCGTCGTTCCGCCCAAGCAGTACGGCTGGGTCGACTTCGCAGCCGTGGCGAAGCAGGTCACCGGCACTTGGACCTTCGACAAGGGCGGCTTCCCGTGGACCTCGGAGGGCACGGTAACGGTCCCGGTCGTCGATTCCTCCGCAGGGTCGACGATGTACATCGCGCACACCGGCTCAAACCCGCCGGGTACGACTCCTCCGCAAGAGGGCGGCAAGCCCGAGGCCCAGTCCCTCGCGACCAGTGCCACCAGCACCTTCAACCTTCCCCCCGGCACTCAGCTGGCCTCCCACGGTAAGGGTGTCAAGATCACTGACGCTGATGGCCGCGCCATCCTGACCATGGCCCCGGGCGAAGTGACCGACACTCAGGGCAAGACTTATGAGTACAAGATCTCCGTCACCGGAAACAGACTCACGCAGACGATCGAAGGGGCCCCGGGAGAGACGATCGAAGGCACGGAGAGCATGCCGATCGTTACCCTCGGCCCCGCTTCCTTCCCTTCGTCGGAGCCGAAGAACCCTTTCACCGCTTCGCTGGTCGCGCTGAGGGATTACCCAGTCGAGGTCTGTGACAAGAACAACGACGGACGTTGTGATGAGGCTGAGAAGAAGCAGTACGAGGAGGAGGTGCGCAAGAGAGACGCCGCCTGGAACAAGTGCGTGGGCCAGTGGACGATCGGTACCGCCATCACGGGCACTGCCGCCGGAGCCATCCTCGGGCCCGGCGCGGTGGTAGGGGGTCTTGCAGGCTTCCTCGGTGGCGCCGCCGCCGGTGCGGTCGTGTGCACCTTCTAGCCTGTTTCACTCCGTAACTGGCGGACCCTTGCCCGCGGGGCAAGGGTCCGCCTTGAAACAACCTGTTCAGTCAGGTTGTGGGGTCCAGATGTAGGGGGTGGTGCCGGTGATGGCGGTGAAGCCGAGGCGGCGGAGGATAGGGGCGCTGTCGGGGGAGGCGTCGACGTAGACGTAGCGGTAGCCGGCGGCCGCCGCGAGGCGGGCGCGGGCGGCGACGGTGGCGCGGTAGATGCCGCGTCCGCGCCAGGCGGCGAGGGTCGCGCCGCCCCAGAGACCGGCGAAGTCCGTGCCCGGTTCGACCATCAGGCGGCAGGAGGAGACGACCTCGCCTTCGGTCTCGGCGACGAGGACGGTGACGGTGTCGTCGCCGGAGGCGATCAGTGCGTTCAACTCGTCGGCGAGCCAGGACTTGTCCTCGCCCCACACCTCGGCCTGCATGGCGGCCAGGCGGTGGAGGTCGGCCGGGTCGGTGACCGTGCGGAGTTCGACGCCGGGCGGGAGGACGGGGTCGGAGACGGCGATGTCGTCGGTGCGGGCGACCAGGACCGTCTCGGGTTCGTCCGGCTCGAAGCCCGCCGCGCGGAGGCGGTCGGGGAGATCCGGCGGGAGGTCGTGGGAGCGGGTCTTCCACTCGACGGATTCGCCGCGCGCGGCGAAGTAGTCGCGCTGGCGGGCGATGAGGTCGTCCAGCTCGGCGGGGGGCAGCGCGAGGTCGCGTGGACCGCTCACGAAACCCTGGTGCAGGCCGACGACCCGCACCAGCGGCCCGTCCTTCTCCAGTCGCGCGCCGGCCGGTAGGCGGCCGTTCCAGCCGCGCAACTGCGCGTCGTACGCGGCAAGCAGGTCGTCGTCCATGCGCCCGGACGATACGCCGCCGGGCGCGGGGACGGTTACCGGTTTTTCTTCGCCGGCGTCAGGCCACGTGGGCGGTGAAGGCGGACCAGGTGGAGGGGGAGAGGGTCAGGACGGGACCGTCGGGGTTCTTCGAGTCCCGCACGTGGACGACCGACGGACACGCCGCGACCTCCACGCAGTTCCCGCCCTCGTCGGTGCTGCGGGACGACTTGCGCCAGGCGTAGCCGACCTCGACGCAGGCGCCGCCCTCGTCGCTGCTGTGGCTGGATTTCCGCCAGGCATAGGCGACTTCGAGGCAGTTGCCGCCCTGCTCTGTGCTGTAGCTCGACTTGAACCAGTGCAGTGTGGCGCTCATGTCTCTCCTAGCCGCCGATCCATGAGGTCTCGTGTCTCCTCCACATCGAGAGCCTGAGTTCGCAGCATGGCATACTTCCTCGCCAGCACGCTCACCTGGCTTGGCTCAGAAACGAGTTGACTGCCGCGCTGAGTCTCCATGTAGGCGATGTGTTCGTGATCGGCCGTTTCAAGGAGCACGAACGGTCCTGAGATGCCTGCGTGGGTCGTTCTGCCGAAGGGCATGATCTGGATCGTCACTCCGGGCAGGTCCGCGCATTCTCGTAGGTGCTGCAGCGTGCCCCGCCAGACCTCCTCACCTCCGAGCCGATCCATCAGCACCGCTTCTGAAATGACGAAGCTCAGGTCCACTGGGCTCTCCCGCCTGAGGACGACCTGACGTTCGATCCGAGCTGAGACTCGCTGCTCGATCTCCTCCTGACTCAGGCAAGGGATCTCATTCTCGAAGACGGATCGCGCGTACTCGGGGGTCTGCAGTAGCCCGGGGAGGACTTGGTTCTCGTATGACGAGATCGCTACGGCCTCCGCCTCGCGGTCCACGAACTCCGCCGCCCAGATCGGGTACTTGTCCATCTCCGGCATGTTGTCCACGGCGATGGTGAGGACGCCGCCCGTGTTGAGGACTTCGTCCAGTTGGACGGCGAGTTCGCGTTTCAGGGGCCTGCGGCCCTGCTCGATGGAGGCGATCGTGTCGTACTCGGCGTTGACGCGTTCGGCCAGGCGCTCCTGCGTCAGCCCCGCGTTGCGGCGGAGCTGGGCGAGTTGCGCGCCGACGAGGCGCATCGCCGAGGCGTTCTTCCTTCGTTGGTTGCGGTGTGCGCGTGCGGATGGGTGCATGGTCGGTATAACTCCCCCAACCGGCCTGTACGTGACCGGGAACGACCCGTACAAACGATTTGTACGAGCCAGCTCACGGTCACAGCGTAGTTACCGCCCGCCATGATCGGCGCATGAACGGAGAAGAATCAGTACCGCTGCGCTTCCGTGAACGTTTCTTCCCGCGTGAGCGGGCTTCCGTGCGTCTGGCGCGCGTGTTTGTCGGGCGGGCTCTGCTGGACTGGGGAATCGTCGTCCGGATGGACGATGTGCTGCTGTGCGCGTCGGAGTTGGCGGCGAACGCCGTGCGGCACGGGGTTCCGCCGGGGCGCGGTTACGGGGTGCGGTTGTGGCGGGAGCGCGGTGGGTCGCTGTATCTGGAGGTGCACGACAGCGGGGGCGGGGTTCCCCGGCTGCTGCGGGAGCCGGGACGGGACT
>NZ_VJYK02000324.1 GCF_007097205.2 Streptomyces alkaliterrae | reverse complement strand
GTCGTGGGTGGGGCGTTGGTGGGCGAGGAGGGTGCCGCCGAAGAAGGCGAGGGCGGGCCATCCGGCGACGAGGATGCGCAGCCAGTCCGGTGGCTGGTTGAGGTCGAGGAGGCCGGCGGTGGCGATGTTCGCGCCGAGGGAGGCGGCCAGGGCGATGAGGAACCAGCACCAGGCCGCCGTCTTGGCGGTGCCGTGCCGGAGCCGGTGCCAGGCCGCCACCAACAGCAGGTCGACCGAGACCGGGTAGGCCCACGCCTTCCACCCGTCCTGTCCGGCCGCCGCCGCAAGGTCATGCAGATGCGCGAACGACAGGGCACCAGCGATCACCGCTTGCACGAGCACGGCGTCGATGCGCAGGTTGCGGAACACGGTCGTCTCCCTCCGCCCGGTCACGCGGTGCCGGAGCCGAAGCACGTCACGCACAGCACGTTCTGACGGGCGTCGATCTCGCGGGCCTTGCGGCGGGAGCCGACGCGAACGACCTCCGTCGTCTCACCGGTGCCCTTGCAGTCCGGGCACGCGGGCGGCTTCTTCGCCCGGGTGGTCTTCCGTGCGGCCATGACAGGACCGTCCTTCCAGGGTTTCGGGCATGGCGGGGGTAAGGACTTGGCGCGGAGACGGCCGCGCCACCGACGAACAGGAAGTGGCCGGTAGCTACTCGGCGGCCGGGACCGGCTTGATCAACCGCACCGGCGTGGCGGTGGCGGGTTCGGCCGGGACCTGCGGGCGGAACGGCGCCAGCGCCGGGACGTCGGGCACAAGGTGCGCGTGGAGGCGGCACGCGGTGGCCATGTCCGCGAGGGAGGTGAGTGGGGTGCGGATGCGGGACCAGCCGCCGGAGGCGTCAGCGGCGACCGCCGTGCCCGGCCGATCCGGCGGAATCGACGTGGCGGCCGGGACGGCTTCCGGGGAGAGATCCCCCAACCCCATCTCGGCGGTCTGCTTGTCCGCGACCCGATGCACCACCCGGCCCGTGAGCTGAGCGCGCAGCATCGTCGCTCCCTTGCCCAACTCCGAACCGAAGCGCTGCCCGCACACCTCCAGGAAGATCCCGACCGCGCGAGCGAGCTGAGCCAGCCGGATGAGCTGAGTGACGATCCGGTCCCGACGCTCCTCATCCTTCCTCGTCCAGGCCAGGAACAGCTCCGCCACCTCATCGATGAACACCACGATCGGCACCGGCCGCTCATCCTCAGCAAGGCCCCATATGTCGGCGGTGATCTCACCCGGAGCGGTATCCCAGGCGATGCCCTGCGCCTCCTTCAGCAGGTCATACCGCCGCTCCATCTCCTCAACCAAGGCGTCGAGCAGTTCCAGTGCTTGGGTGGGGTCGGTGGCCAGTGCCGACAGCCGGGGCGAGGCGGCCGACTGCTCCACCCCACGCTTGCAGTCGATCCCCACCAACGCGACCCGCTGTGAGGCGAGTTTCTTGATCAGGTTCCGGTGGTACATCGACTTACCCGACTGATTCGCCCCCAGGGTGAGCGCGTGCGGCACCTTGAGGTAGTCCCGCACGAACGGCGTACCGTCCTCCCGCACCGCCACCGGAACCACCATCGGCCCAGACCGAGCCCGACGCGGCATCCGCACCCGACGCAGGACGTCGTAGCCGGTCATCCGCAGCTCGACCACACCCGGCTTGGTCTCCACCACGTTCACCGCGTGGACACCCCAGGCGTGCCGCAGCCGACCCGAGGCCGCCGCCACATCAGCCGGTTCCAGACCGGCCGGAAGCCGCAGCCGCACCCGAAGGCCCGTCGTGGTCGGCGTCACCAGCAACACCCTTGGCGGAACCGGCTGCACCTCCCGCCGCGCCGCCCGAGCCAGCAGCATCCGAAGCCGCGAGGGACGGACCGTCAGCCCACACGCGTCCATCGTGGACCGGTAGGTCACCGTGAACCGGGCCCAGGTGGCCGGCATCTGCACCAGCGACCAGTACACCGCCGGACGCTTCGCACGCGCCCACCACAAGCCCCCACCAGCCGCCAGGAGCGGACTGGCATCCACCAGCAGCGACAAGTCCGACATGATCAGACCGTCAGCAGCGACACGGCGCGGAAGCTGATCCCGTGCCGGGCCTGCCCGTTGAAGGTGTTCTCCCAGTCCCGGGCCTTGAGCCCCACGACCGACACCATGCGGCCGACCGCCAGCCCCTCCGGAACACCGGTCTCCGGGACCGTCACCTTCCACAGGTTGCTCTGCCCCTCATCGGAGACCAACAGGTCCACCGTCATCAGCGTCGCCCCGGTGTCCCGGTCCACCGCGACCTCACCGGCCTGCTTGTTCGCCATCTTGATCGTCGGCTCCGTCGCCACGATCACCACAGCGGTCGAAAGGTCAATCTTGAACGAAGGCATGCTTCTCTCCCCGAGAGATGGCTGACTTGGCTAGCCCGGATGGGCACATGACCAACGTAAGCATCCTGGCTAGTCATGTCAAGACGTGGCTAGCCTGGCTGCCCAAATAATCAGCTCGGCGAGTACCATCAGCCCCATGACGTTCGCTCCCGACCCCCTCGACCCAGACGACGACCGCCCCCCGTACGTGCAGGTGGCGAGCAGCCTGAGTGCGGCCATCCGCACACGCAAGCTGGCACCGGGAGAAAAGCTGCCGTCCCACAAGACGCTGACGGAGCTGTACGGCTTCGCCCGGGCGACCATCCAACGCGCGCTCCGCGACTTGGAGGACGAAGGGCTAGTCGTCTCCCGCAAGGGCAGCGGCGTCTACGTACGCAACCGCACCGAACGCCCATCCGGATTGCGGCCGTACGTGGAGCAGGCGTTCAGTCGCGACCGGGTGACCATCGACTTCGCGGGATTCTCGAGTGAGACGCTGCACGGCGCGTTGCAGGAGCCACTAGACAAGATCCGCGTCGGCAGGCTCACCCCGAAGAGCATCACCATGCGGATACTCGTTCCCGACATGTCGGTGCCGCAGGCCGCGCCGGTGCGCTTGCAGGACGGCAAGGACGATCAGCGACTCCGCGACCGGATGCGCGACATCATGGTTGGCTACACCCGCAGCATCCGTGACTCGTTCTCCGAGCTGGTTCACCTGGGATTGGTGACCGAGACACACGTAAAGGTCCGTGTCCACAGCGGCACTCAGTTCTTCAAGCTCTACGTCATCAACGGTGAGGACGTGTTCTTCGGGTATTACCCGGTCCGACCCAACAAGGTCGTCGCCCAGGGCGAAGCCATCGAAATCTACGACCTCCTGGGCAAAGACACCGTCCTGTTCCACCACTCAGTCAACGACGGGGATTCGTCAAGCGGCGCCCAGCAGGTACAGCAGGCCACGATGTGGTTTGACAGCGTCTGGGAGACGATCGGAAGGGAGTTCGATCTTGATGCCCACTGATCCTGTCGCCACGGCGGCAACAAGCGCCGACACGTTGCTGTTCGACTTTGATGGCCCGATCTGCAACGTCTTCGCCGGAGTACCAGCACCAGGGGTCGCGAGGGAGCTGACTCGCCTCGTCACCAGCAAAGACGAAGCCGCCGGACGCAAGGCCGCCGAGACCGACGACCCCATTGAAGTGCTTCGCATCGCCGACGCAGCGGATGTGATGTTGGGACAGGAGGTAGAGCGAGCGCTCACGGCAGCGGAGATCCGAGCCGTCGCAGTGGCGGGGCCGCCAACTCCCGGGTCAGTGGACGCGCTGAGAGCAGCCGCAGAGACCGGCCGCAACGTCGCGGTGGTCAGTAACAACTCAGGTGAGTGTGTGGCCGCTTTCCTCGACCGGCACGGCTTGCGCAAATACGTTGTCGAGATCGTGGGGCGCCCAGCCGATCAGTTGCACCAAATGAAACCCGAGCCTTACCCCTTGCTACAAGCGGCGTCGCTTCTAGACGTCGATATCTCCACGTGCGTACTGGTCGGTGACTCCGTGACGGACATTCAAGCCGCGCACGCCGCCGGAGCCGACGTGATCGGATACGCCAACAAGCCGCACAAGCACGAAGCGTTCGCCGCATCGGGAGCCAGCGCGATCACCGACCACATGCAAGCCGTCGCGGACGCCCTGATCGGCGAGCAGAACGCCTGAGCCCTCCCGGGTGACCTGTTACAGGTTTCTCTACCTCATCAAGACCGGCTGCGCTCCGCTTCGCCGGGCGCGCTCCCGGCTCCCGCTCGCGCTCTGCTCCTGCCTCCGGCCCGCGCCGCGCGGCGTCCGCCGACGCGCGCCCACACACAAGCGCCCGATCTCTAGCGGTGAAACCAACCGGCCCCAACGGGCGCGACCGCACACCATGACGCCCCGTTCCTCATACGCACCGACCGACGCGCACCCCGGCACACACGCGACAGGCGGAGTTGCCATCCTCGACGCACCTACGCGTCTGCGCCATGCGGGCCGTTCCGCGTCCCGACCGGGGCCGAAGGAGTCTTTACCTTCTGCTGCTCGGCGGGGACCCCTCCCGGAGCAAGAAGAAGGGGGCAGTGGGACCAAAAGCGCGGTGGGGAGCCTGCGGCCCCACTTTGCTTGATCAAGCGTATGCCCCCTTCTTCATGCTCCGGCCCCACCGACCAGCAGAAGGTAAACACTCCTCCAACCCCTCGAACCGCCGCCGGCCGCCGGTCGGGAGGCGTGCCCCATCCGTGCCCGATCGACCGGGGAATGAGGGGGAATTGGGGGTCACGGCGGGGTGCTGCCATGACCAACGACCCCTGACCGTTCTTGCTGGTCAGAGGCCGTTGAAGTGCGGAGGCGGTGGGATTTGAACCCACGGTGAGGGGTTACCTCACGACGGTTTTCAAGACCGTTCCCTTCGGCCGCTCGGGCACACCTCCTGGTCGCCGCCGGGGCGGCTCCGGCGACAGCTTAGCCGGTCAGTCGTCGCCTGTGCGCTTGCCCAGGGTGACCTGGGTGGTCTGCTCGCGGCCGTTGCGTTCGTAGGTGACGTCGACGGTGTCGTCGGGCTCGTAGGTCCAGATCTTGCTGATGAGGGTCGGGCCGCTGTCGATCGCGGAGCCGCCGAACTTGGTGATGACGTCGCCGCCGCGGAGGCCGGCCTGGTCGGCGGGGCCGCCGCGGACGACGGAAGGGCTGCCGTCGGCGGCCTCTTCGACGATCTCCGCGCCGGCTCCCTGGCTGCGCATGTCCACGGAGGCGCCGATGATCGGGTACACCGGTTCGCCGGTCTTGATGAGAGTCTGGGCGACGCGCTTGGCCTGGTCGATGGGGATGGCGAAACCGAGGCCGATGCTGCCCGCGGAGCCGCCGAGGCCGTCGCTGGCGGACTGGATGGCGGAGTTGACGCCAATGACGGCGCCGGCGTCGTTGAGGAGGGGGCCGCCGGAGTTGCCCGGGTTGATGGAGGCGTCCGTCTGGAGGGCGCTCATGTAGGAGGCGTTCGAGCGGTTGCCGTCGCTGGAGGCGACGGGCCGGTTGAGGGCGCTGACGATGCCGGTGGTGACGGTGCCGGAGAGGCCGAAGGGGGCGCCGATGGCGACCGTCGCGTCGCCGACGGCCACGTCGTCGGACTTGCCGAGCGGGAGGGGGGTGAGCTTGCGGTCGCCCGGGTCGGTGAGCTTGATGACGGCGACGTCGTAGCCCTGGGCGCGGCCGACGACCTCGGCGTCGTACTTCTTGCCGTCGGAGAAGACGGCGGTCAGTTCGGCGCCGCCGCCCTCGACGCCGGCGACGACGTGGTTGTTGGTGAGGATGTGGCCCTGCTTGTCGAAGACGAAGCCGGTGCCGGTGCCGCCGCCGGAGCGGCCGCTGCCGCCGTCGACCTGGAGGGTCACCACGCTGGGCAGTGCCTTGGCGGCGATGCCGGCGACGGACTCGGGGGCGCGGTCGGTGGCGCCGTTGCCGGAGGGGGCGTTGACGGTCTCGCTGGTGGTGTTGCCGCCGGCGCGGTCGGCGGCCCAGTAGCCGAGGCCGCCGCCGACGCCGCCGGCGAGCAGGGCGGCGACGAGGACCGCGGCGATGAGGCCGCCGCGGGCCCGCTTGGGCGCGGGG
>NZ_VJYK02000323.1 GCF_007097205.2 Streptomyces alkaliterrae | reverse complement strand
CCGCCGACCTGCCTCCCCCCGCCGACCTGCCGCCCAGCCGCCGCTCACCCGGTCGGCCGCCGCCTCCACGTCCAGATCCGGCCGGGCCGCCGACCCGCGCCCGGTGGCCGAGCCGAGATACTCCGCCGCCCGGAAATCCGCCACCGGCTGGTCAGACTGCGGCGGGACGCCGGGGACCGGCCCGCCCCCGACCGGCGGCCCGCCGCACTGCTCGCGGTGCAGTTGCTGAAGCGCGCTGGTCAGCGCCCTGTCGTCGCCGATCACCACGGGCTGTCGGTGACCGCGCCGAGCGAGCGCCCGGCACAGCTCCTCCAGCCCGGACGGCAGACACACCTTCGCGCCGGGCGCACCGGCGCACAACACGTCCCGCGCGATGCGCACGGACTCCCCGTCGTTCTGCCGGGCGGCCGGGTCGATGACCACGAGCAGGTCTGGAGCCGACACCTTCGTCCTTCCTCAGGTAACCTCTCGGTGCAAGAGCCCCTGCCGCTGTTGCGCCAGGGGCTTCGTCTATCCGGGGCACCGGTCCAAACGGCTCTCCAGGTGGCGGTCACCGAAACCCGCCACTTCCGCACGTGGGACATGCCCCGAAGGGAAGGGGTGTACGCCTGTGCCCGCACTCGTGCTGCTCGGCGCTCAGTGGGGTGACGAAGGCAAGGGAAAGGCCACCGACCTGCTGGGCGGTTCCGTCGACTACGTCGTCCGCTTCCAGGGCGGTAACAACGCCGGTCACACGGTGGTCGTGGGCGACCAGAAGTACGCCCTGCACCTGCTGCCCTCCGGCATCCTCTCCCCCACCTGCACCCCGGTCATCGGCAACGGCGTTGTCGTCGACCCGTCCGTCCTGCTCTCCGAGCTGGGCGGTCTGAACGAGCGTGGCGTCGACACCTCCAAGCTGCTGATCAGCGGCAACGCCCACCTGATCACCCCGTACCACACCGAGGTCGACAAGGTCACCGAGCGCTTCCTGGGCAAGCGTAAGATCGGCACGACCGGTCGCGGCATCGGTCCCACCTACGCCGACAAGATCAACCGGGTCGGCATCCGGGTGCAGGACCTCTTCGACGAGTCCATCCTGCTCCAGAAGGTCGAGGCCTCCCTCGACTTCAAGAACCAGGTGCTCGCCAAGCTCTACAACCGGCGCTCCATCAAGCCGGAGCAGGTCGTGGAGAACCTGCTCGGCTACGCCGACCAGCTCCGCGGCTACGTCTGCGACACCACCCTCGTCCTGAACAACGCGCTCGACGAGGGCAAGGTCGTGCTGTTCGAGGGCGGCCAGGGCACCCTCCTGGACGTCGACCACGGCACGTACCCGTTCGTCACCTCCTCCAACCCGACCGCCGGCGGCGCCTGCACCGGCGCGGGCGTCGGCCCGACCCGCATCAACCGGGTCATCGGCATCCTCAAGGCGTACACCACCCGCGTCGGCGCCGGCCCCTTCCCGACCGAGCTGTTCGACGCCGACGGCGAGGCGCTGCGCACCATCGGCGGCGAGAAGGGCGTCACCACCGGCCGCGACCGCCGCTGCGGCTGGTTCGACGCGGTCATCGCCCGCTACGCCACCAGGGTCAACGGCCTCACCGACTTCTTCCTCACCAAGCTCGACGTGCTCACCGGCTGGGAGCGCATCCCGGTCTGCGTGGCGTACGAGATCGACGGCAAGCGCGTCGAGGAACTGCCCTACAACCAGAGCGACTTCCACCACGCGAAGCCGATCTACGAGTTCCTGCCGGGCTGGTCGGAGGACATCACCAAGGCGAAGACCTTCGCCGACCTGCCGAAGAACGCCCAGGGCTACGTAAAGGCGCTGGAGGAGATGTCCGGCGCACCGATCTCCGCCATCGGCGTCGGCCCCGGCCGCGACGAGACGATCCAGATCAACTCCTTCCTGGACTGATCACAGCCGCCCGGCTCCCGGACCGGGCGCGGTGACACCCCACCGCGCCCGGCCACCGGCGGCCGGCACTGGGGCGCGCGAGAGCAGCGGTCACCGGGGCGCGCGGGTGTACGCCCAGGCTCGCACCCCCGCCACGCGCCGCGCCCCGCCTCCTCACGCCGCCGCCGGCCTACACCTCCACCAGCAGCTCCCGCAGGCCCCGGATCACATACCCCGGCCGCCACTGCGGCTCGCTGACCAGCCGCAGCCCCGGAGCCCGCAGCAGCAGCGCCCGGAACGACGCGGCCAGCTCGACCCGCGCCAGCGGCGCGCCGAGGCAGTAGTGGATGCCGACCCCGAAAGAGATGTGCGGGTTGTCCGCCCGGCCCAGATCCAGCCGGTCCGGTTCGGCGAAGCGCGCCGGGTCCCGGTTCGCCGAGCCGAACAGCAGCGCCACCTCCGCGCCACGCGGCAGCACCGTGTCGCCGATCGTCACCTCCTCCAGCACCCATCGCTCGAACATCTGCAGCGGCGTGTCGAACCGCAGCAGCTCCTCCACCGCGCTCGGCAGCAGCTCCGGCTCCGCCCGCAGCCGCGCCAGCTCCGCCGGGTGGCGGAACAGCGTCCACCAGCCGTTGACCGTGGAGTTCACCGTGGCCTCGTGCCCCGCGTTGAGCAGCAGCGCGCACGTGGACACCATCTCCTGCTCGCCGAGGCGTGCCCCGTCCCCGTCGTGCACCGCGATCAGCGCGCTGACCAGGTCCTCACCCGGCTGCCGGCGCCGGAGCGCCACCAGCTCCCGCAGGTACGCCGAGAACTCCTCGGCCGCGCGCACCGCCCGAGCGGCCGTCTCCCGATCCGGATTCAGCTCGAACATGCCGCAGATGTCCGCCGACCACGGCCGCAACAGCGGCCGGTCCGCCTCCGGCACGCCCAGCATCTCCGCGATCACCGCCACCGGCAGCGGTTCGGCGACCGCCGTCAGCAGATCCCCTCCTCCTTCCTCGACAAGCCGACCCACCAGCTCGTCCGCCATACGCGCCACCGTCGGCGCCAACCGCTCCACCATGCGCGGGGTGAACGCCCGGGAAACCAGCCGCCTGATGCGCGTGTGGTCCGGCGGCTCCAGATCCAGCAGCCCGTGCGCGTTCAGCGTGTGGAACGGCTCCTCCTCGGGCGGCGGCGCACTCCGCCCGAACTCCTCGTGCGAGAACCGGTGCAGATAGCTCCGCCCCAGCCGCCGGTCCCGCAGCAACTCCCGCACGTCGTCATAGCCCGGCACCAACCACTGGCGCGACGTCTCGTACCAGTGCACCCGCCCGGACCGCCGCAGCTCCTCGTAGACCGGATACGGATCGGCCACGAAGGCCGGCGACCACGGGTCGAATCCCCTCACACCATTCATCACCCGAAGCTACGCCCCCCAACCCCCACCCCACACACCCGTTCGAGTGAACGTGATCAAGACCCACCAGCGCTCGATTAACGCTTGCGTCAACTTCACGCCTCTCCTGCTTGTCGCCGGCGACAAGGCGGGTGACTGGCGCGGCTGGTACGACGCCAACATCCCCGTCGCGGAGAAGCGCTACGCCGCGCACCTGAACGAACTCGATCTCCGGGAGTACGAATGACGACGACGCGTTGGGACGAACTGAAGCGGCAGGTCTACGAACGTCGAGAGGCCGCCGGTCTTCCTATGCGCACTGCGGAGGAGAAGCGGCAGGCCATGGCACGGCTCGACGCCACGATCCGTGCATACAGGCTCGCGGAGATCCGGCGCGAGCAGGCGCTCACCCAGCGCGGTGTCGCCGAGACGATGGGGGTCTCCGCCCCTCGTGTCTCTGCCCTGGAGCACGGCGAGATCGACCGCACCGAGGTGGCCACTCTGCGCTCGTACGTCGAGGCGCTGGGCGGACGCCTGCGTGTAGTCGCCGACTTCGGCGACACCGAGTACACCGTGGGCTGACTCACGCGGTACGCCACCCGGCGGCGTCAGGAGACGCCGCCGGGGCGGACCAGGCCGGATTCGTAGGCGTGGACGACGGCCTGGGTGCGGTCGCGGAGGCCGAGCTTCACCAGGACGCGGCTGACATGCGTCTTCACCGTCGACTCCGCGACCACCAGTGCCGCCGCGATCTCCACGTTCGACAGGCCCTGGGCGATCAGCGCCAACACCTCCGTCTCCCGCTCGGTCAGCGCCTCGTGCCGCCCGACGGCCGCCGCGCGGTCGCCGCGCGGCGGTCCCGCGCCGGGCACTCCGGCGGCGGGCCCGCCGGCGGGCGCGAGCCCCGGCGCCTCCGGCAGCCGGGCGAACTCGGTGATCAGCCGCCTGGTCACCCGGGGCGCCAGCAGCGCCTCCCCCGCGGCCACCACCCGTACCCCGTCCGCAAGTTGGCGCGCCGACGAGTCCTTCAGCAGGAAGCCCGACGCGCCGGCCCGCAGCGCCTGGTACACGTACTCGTCGAGGTCGTACGTGGTGAGGATCAGCACCCGGGCAGCGGAGACGGCGGCGATCTCCCGGGTCGCCTCCAGCCCGTTCATCTCCGGCATCCGCACGTCCATCAGCACCACGTCCGGGCTGAGTTCGGCCACCGCGCGGACCGCCTCGCGGCCGTTCGCCGCCTCCCCGACGACCGTGATGCCCGGCTGCGCGTTCAGCAGTACGGAGATGCCCTCCCGGACCATGGCCTGGTCGTCCGCGAGCACCACCCGGATCGTCGCCGCCGTGTCCGGCCCCGCCCCGATGCTCACACCGCCGCCTTCGTCAGCACGACGCTGGTCGGCTCCGGCACCGCGAGACCGCCGTCAGACGCCACCGCGACCGGCAGGAACGCCTCCACCGCCCAGCCGCCCTCCGGCGTCTCACCGGCGGCCAACTCACCGCCGAGCAGACCCGTCCGCTCCCGCATCCCGACCAGCCCCTGCCCACTCCCCCGGGCATCCGGCCCGGCCGGACCCGTCGGCTGGTCGTTCACCACGCGTAGCCCCAACCCGCCCAGTACGTAGGAGAGTTCCACGCAGGCCGCAGCGCCCGGCGCGTGCCGCAGGACATTGCTCAGCGCCTCCTGCACGATGCGGTACGCCGACAGCTCCACGCCCGGCGGAAGCCCCCGCACAGCGCCCGTCGTCACCAGCCGCGCCTCCCGGCCCGTCTCCCGCACGTTGGCCAGCAGCGTCCCGATGTCCGCCAACGTCGGCTGCGGCGCCTCCGGTTCGCCGTCCGACTCCGCGTCGGTCCGTACGACGCCCAGGACGCGGCGCAGCTCGGTCAGCGCCGTCACCGCGTTCTCCCGGATGACACCCAGCGCCCGCACCAGCTCCTCCGGCGGGTCCTCCACCCGGTACGGCGCCGCCTCCGCCTGGATCGCGACAACCGACATGTGGTGCGCGACCACGTCGTGCAACTCCCGCGCGATGACGGTCCGTTCCTCCAGCAGCGTGCGGCGCGACCGCTCCTCGGCGACCACCGCCTCCTGTTCGACGACCTTCCGCCGCGAGTCCCGCCACCCGCGCAGCCCCGCCACCACCAGCAGCAGCATCCCGTAGGAAATGGTGGTGGCCGCCGCGTTCGGCGTCTGCCACGGGTACATGACGGCCGCGACCACCGCCGCCATCCCCGTCAGCACGCCGAGGGACACCACCGTCCGGGGCCGGGAGCGCCACGCCACCACGACCAGCACCAGCGCGTGCACGGCCAGCCCCGGCACATGCCCGTACCACCACGGGTCGCCGCCCGCGAGCAGCGCCGGCACCAGCACCGTCGCACCCAACGAGCACCACAGCGCCATCAGCGGACGTGTCAGCAGCACCACCGCGGGCGCCACGACGACCAGCGAGGTCAGCAGCGCCGGAATCCCGCTCCCCTGCGTGTACCGGGCCGCGAAGTCCGCGCAGAAGACAAGCACCGCCGCCGCCACCACCGCCGTCTGCGGCAACCGCCGCACGGCCCGCCGCAGCGGCCCCGGCAACCGGTCCGGCCACCGGGCCGCCCCGAACCTGGCGACCGGCCGGAACTCCCGTATCGGCTCCACCAGATCAGCCCGGAACGCCGCCCACGCGTCCCCCACCATCGCCAACTCCGTACGCGGATCGCTCGGCTCCGACACCCCGGCCCACCGACC
>NZ_VJYK02000322.1 GCF_007097205.2 Streptomyces alkaliterrae | reverse complement strand
GGGCAGGGGGTAGGGCTGGATGGGAGGGATGCCGGCCATGCGGGGTGGTCCTTTCGTGGCGTGCGGTGCTGCTGAGTGGCGGGGTCGGGCGCCGACCGTGGAGGTCGTCAGGCGCCGAGCGTCGCGCCGCCGTCGACGGTGAGTTCGTGGAGCGTGATGTGGCCCGCCTCGTCCGACAGCAGGAAGGCGACGGCGCGCGCGACGTCGTCGGGGAGCGCGACCTTGCCCAGCGGGATGCCCACCTTGTACGTCGCCAGGTCGCCGGCGACGGCCGCGGCGGCCGCCGTGCGGTCGCCGTACATGCCGTGCAGCATCGTGGTGTCGGTGGAGCCGGGCGCGACGACGTTGCAGCGGATGCCGTACCGGGCGACCTCCAGGCCGAGGCACTTGGTGTACGCGGTCGCCGCCGCCTTGGACGCGGCGTAGGCCGCCATCCGCTCCCGCGCGGTGCCCGCCGCGTTGGAGGCGACCGTGACGATCGCCCCCGAGCGGCGCGCGATCATCCGCCGGACGACCGCCCGCGAGGTGTGGAAGACGCCGTCGGCGTTGACCGCGAACGTCCGCGACCACTGCTCCTCTGTGAGTTCGTGGGCGGGTGCGACGTGCAGCACGCCGGCGGTGTTCACCAGTTGGCCGATCGGTCCGACAGTCCGCTCCACCTCGGCCACCAGTTCCGCCACGGCCGAGCCGTCCGACACGTCCACCGGGCGGGCCGTGACCGGTAGCCCGTCAGCGGTGAACTTGTCGACCACGTCCGCCAGTCGGCCGCCGTCCAGGTCGACGGCGACCACCTCCGTACCGCGTGTCGCGAGCAGCCGGGCGACGGCGGCGCCGATCCCGCCCGCCGCTCCGGTCACCAGCGCGATCCCGTCCGTCATGGGTGTTACCTCCGTCGTCCAGTGCACGGCGTGACGTCGTCAGATCACCTGTGTAGAGCACCGGTTCAGTGGACGCGACCCTTCCGGAACGCGGGGGGTCGACGGAGGCGGAACGTGTTCGCGTGGATGCGAAGGGTGACGCTCAGTGGGTGCGGTGGCTGCCCGGGGTGTGGCCGAACGCGCGGCGGAAGGTGTCGATGAAGGCGCTCGCGGACGACCAACCGCACTGGTGCGCCACGGTGGTGACGGGGATGTCGTCCGCCAGCAGGGCGAGCGCGTGGTACAGCCGCAACTGGGTGCGCCACTGGGGGAACGTCATGCCCAGATCGCCGCGGAAGAGCCGGGAGAGCGTGCGGGCACTGGCGCCCACCTGGCGGCCGAGTTCGGCCAGGGTGCGGCTGTCGGCGGGGTCGGCGTGCAGGATGTCGCACACCGCGCGCAGGAGCGGGCTGGCCGGCGCCGGGAGGTGCGCGGGCTGCCGGGGCGCCGCCCGCAGCTGGTCGAGCAGCACGGCCCGCAACCGGTCGCGTTCCGGGCTGTACCGGTGCGCGTCGCGGGTGTAGGCCAGGACCAGCTCGCGCAGTAGCGGACCGACGGTCAGGACGGTCGGCTCGGCCGGGTCCAGGGCGGCTCCGGTGGCCGGGAGGCCGACGAGGTGCAGTTCGAGCGCGCCGTGCGCCTGGTGGGCGTGGGTGGTGCCGGCCGGGATCCAGATGGCGTGGGTGGCCGGCGCGATCCACGAGCCCGCCTCGGTGGTGATGGCCAGCACGCCGCGCGCGGCGTAGACCAGCTGGTGGTCGTCGTGCCGGTGCGCGTCGATGGCGGCGCCGGGCGCCAGCCACTGGCTGCGCGTGGGCGCGGTCGGCTGGTGCCGCACACGCTGCCGCGCGGGCCGGTCGGACGACGCCGTCTGGCGGGTTTCTGACATCGGCTGGCAGTTTATCGGAAGCGCGACAATCCGGCGGCGGCGAACATGGCGGTCGTGGCCAGAAACAAGTCGATCGTCCTGCTGTCGGCCGGGCACGCCTGCGTGGACGTGTACCAGGGCTCGGTGGCGGCGCTGGTGCCGTTCTTCGTCGCCGAACGCGCCTACACCTACGCGGCGGCGTCCGGCATCGTGCTCGCCGCCTCGCTGCTGTCCTCGGTGGCGCAGCCCCTCTTCGGCGCGCTGACCGACCGGCGGGCGATGCCGTGGCTGCTCCCGGTGAGCACGATCCTCGGCGGGCTGGGCATCGCCCTCAGCGGACTGTCCGGTTCCTACGCGCTGACGCTGCTGTTCGTCGCCGTCTCCGGGATCGGTGTGGCGGCCTACCACCCGGAGTCCGCGCGGGTGGCGCGGCTCGCCAGTCGTGGCAGCCACCGCGCGATGGGCTGGTTCTCCCTCGGCGGGAACGTCGGCTTCGCGCTGGCGCCGCTGATGGTGGCGGCGGTCGTCGCCACCGGCGGTCTGCGATTCACCCCGCTGCTGGTGCTGCCCGCCCTGGTCGGCAGTGTGCTGTGCCTGCCGGTGCTGCGGGCGTTGGAGAGATCCGGGGGCAGCGGGTCGAGCGGCGGGCAGCGGGCCGGGGACGACGACGTGGCGTCGTTCGTGAAGCTCTCGCTGGCCGTGGTCTGCCGGTCGATCACGTTTGTCGGGCTGAGCACGTTCGTGGCCTTCTACGCCGCGTACCGCACCGGCGGCGGCACGGCCGCCGGCTCGGCCGCGCTCTTCGTGCTCTATCTCGGCGGCGCGGTCGGCACCCTGCTGGGCAGCCGTCTCGCCGGCCGCCGGGACCGGGTGACCGTGGTGACCGGCGCGTATCTGATGACGGTCGGCGCCGTGGCGGGGCTGGTGTTCGTTCCCGGGCCGGTCATCTACCTCTTCGTCGCGCTCACCTCGATCGGCCTGTACGTGCCCTTCTCACTCCAGGTGACGCTGGCCCAGGACTACCTGCCCAGCCGCGTCGGCACCGCCAGCGGCGTCACGCTCGGACTGACCGTCAGCGTCGGCGGCCTGGTCAGTCCGCTGATCGGCAAGGTCGCCGACGCGACCTCGTTGCGGACAGCGCTCGCCCCGCTGATCCTGATGCCCGCCCTGGCCTGGCTGCTGTTCCGCACGCTGCCCGAGCCGGCGGTGCCGAAGTCCGTGACACGTGAGGAACCCGCGGCCACCGGAGGGAGGAGTGGATGACCGCACGAGGACCGTCGGAGAGGGTTGCCACCGGGGCGGGGGAGAGGTGCCCGCTGACCGAGTGGGGTTGCCCGCCCGGCCGGCGGGGGCCCACCTGGCGGCTGCTGTCCAGCCACCCGACGTCGGAGGGGGACGTCGAGTACTGCCGGTGCAGCTGTGCCGCGTTGGTGGTCCTTCGCCGGGGGGAGGTGGCGGCCTTCGCGGAACCAGGCGGCGGCGGGCGCGGCTCAGCGGCCGGATGAGGGCCGGGACCGTCCGGACGGGTCGGACGGGTCGGACGGGTCGGACGGGTCGGACGGGATCTCGGGCAGCAGGAGTTGTTCCAGGTCGCTCGGCGCCGGCCGGCCCACAAGCGGTGCCAGCGTCGCCCGGGAACCGGTCCCGCCGGCGAGGATGCCGCCGAGCAGGACGCCGCTGTCCGGGTGCAGGAACACCTTCGCGTACCGGTCCGTCCCCTCGGTGAACGCCACCTCCACAACGCGCTCACCGGCGGCGGGACGACCACTGCCGAACGTCGCCACCCGTACGCCGAGCAGCTTCAGCGTGGTACCCGTCTCGGTGTCGTCGAAGGGCGGCGGCGTACCGCCGGTCAGCCGCTCGGCGACCAGGTCAGCCATGCGGTTGCCGGGCGCGAGCAGCCCGTGGCACCGGCCGTTCACGGCCGCGCACTCGCCGACCGCCCACACCCGCTCGTCGGAGGTGCGGCAGTGGGCGTCGACCAGCAGGCCGCCGCGTTCGCCCAGCGGCAGCCCGAGCGTGGCGGCCAGTTCGTCGCGCGGCCGGATTCCGGCGGCGAACACCACCAGCCGCGCGCGGAGCACCGTGCCGTCGGTGAGGGTCACCGATCCGACCCGGCCGTCGGGCCGGGCGTCGACCGAGGCGAGCGACGTGCCGCAGTGCGGGGTCATGCCGAGGCCGTCGGCGTGGCGGCGCAGTATCTCGGCCGCGCCGGCGTCGAGTTGGGCGGGCATCAGATGCGGTGCCGCCTCGACGACGTGCGGGCGCATGCCGAGCAGCCGCAGCGCCTCGGCCGCCTCCAGACCCAGCAGCCCGCCACCGACGACCACGGCCGACCTGCCCGGACGGGCGGCGCCCCGGATCAGGTCCAGATCGTCCAGCGTGCGGTAGACGAAGCAGCCGTCGAGGTCGCGGCCGGGTACCGGCGGGACGAACGGCCGGGAGCCGGTGGCCAGTACCAGCGCGTCGTAGCGGACGGTGTCGCCGTCGGCGGTGCGCACACTCCGCCGCGCGCGGTCGACCGCCACCGCCGGACAGCCCAGCCGCAGCGTCAGCCGGGGGTCGGCGAGGTGTTCCGGACCGGCGAGCGTCAGGTCCGCGCGGCTCTTCCCGGCCAGGTAGGAGGAGAGGCCGACCCGGTCGTAGGCCGGGTGCCGCTCCTCGGCCAGGACCACCACACGCCATTGGCCGAGGGTGTCCCGTTTGCGCACACCGTCCACCAGCCGGTGGCCGGTCATGCCGTGTCCGACGACCACCAGGGTGCGGGCACGGCGGGTGGCGGTCGTCACGCGGCCTCCCGCGGACGGCGGCTCTCGGCGGGGCGCTCGGGCGTCCGGGACGCGGGCGGCGGCGCGGGTGGCGCCTCGCCGAGGCTTCGGCACAGCTGGGTCAACTCCCGTGTGCAGCCGCCGCATCCGGTGGTCGCTCCGGTGGCGGCGGCGAGCGCCGGCACGGTGCGGGCGCCGGCCCGCCACGCGCCGGACAAGGCGCGGCGCGAGACGTTGTTGCACAGGCACAGCACCAGGTCGTCGGCGGCGCCACGGGCCGAGGAGGGCGGCCCGGACGGCAGCCCCAGCAGCAGCGACAACCGGTCGGAGGGCAGGCGGCGGCCGTGCCGGTGGAGATGGGCGAGGGCGGCGACGGCCTTCGGCAGACCGAACACCACGGCGGCCACCAGCCGGTCGCCGCGCACCGCGAGTCGGGCGTGACCATCGTCGCCCGCCCCCGAGAGGGTGACCACCCGGACGCCGGGCCGGGTGAAGTCGTCGGGCCGACCGACGCAGAAGAGCTCGGCCACCCGCGACGGCAGCCGCAACGGGTCGCCGGGCACGCCGAGTTCGGGACGCGATCCGGCTGGAGTGCGGCCCGTGGCCAGGATCTCGGCCAGTGCCTCCGCCTGGTCCAGCTCGACGTCCTGGTCGAAATCGGCGTATCGCCGGGGCAGTTCGCCGTCGACGGGTTCGGCGCAGGGGCCGACCGCGTACACGTGCGGATCGGAGGTGCGGAACCGGTGGTCGACGAGCACACCGGCGCCGACCGGTAGCCCCGCCGCGCGGGCGAGACCGGTGTCGGGTGTCGCGCCGAGGCACAACAGCACGCTCGCAGCAGGCAGTTCGCGGCCGTCGTCGAGTAGCAGCCCGTCGGGGACGCGTCGTCGAAGGGCACGGCCGGTGAGCACCGTGACGCCGGAGAGCGCCAGCCGCTCCGCGAGCAGCGCGCCGCAGTGCTCGTCCAGCCGTCGCGCCAGCGGATACCGGCCCCGGCAGAGCAGTGTGACGTCCACGCCCCGGCGAGCCAGGTCACTCGCGTACGTCAGCGCAGCCGGGCCGTCGCCGACCACGGCCACGGGGCCGCGCGGAGGCTCGCCCTCCGCCGGCCCGGGCGACGGGCGCGGAGCCAGCACCCCGGCGGACAGCCGACCGTCGGCCATCCGCAGACCCGGCACGTCGGGAACCAGCGGGCGGGCGCCGGTGGCCAGCACCAGGACGTCGTAGGGGTGACGGACGCGGACCCCGTCGCGCAGCGACCAGACCTCCCGGCGCCGAAGGTCCAGGCCGGTCGGCAGCGCGCCGGGAACGACCAACGCCGGTACCGCGCCCGCCGGTTCGGACGCAGGCGGTGGCGTCGCGGGTTCGAGCAGGGTGACGCCGCCCCGGTGGCCGTGGTCGTGCAGCTTCTCCGCCAGCCGGTGGGCCGCCACCCCGCCGCCGACGACCAGCACC
>NZ_VJYK02000321.1 GCF_007097205.2 Streptomyces alkaliterrae | reverse complement strand
GGGTGTACCTCCGGGCGCACGTCCGGGCGCCCGCCTCGGCCCGGACGCCAGGAGCGGTCTCCCCGACAACCACCCGGACCCGCGCCCGGACGTGCGCCCGGAGGTACACCCCGAGGTGCGCCGGGACGCACTCCTGGAGACGCACGCCGACCCGTACCCCGGCCCGTACTCCGACCCGCGCACCGACCCGCGCACCGCCACCCGGCCGGGCCCGGCGTCCGGGCCGTACGCGGCGCCGGAGCTGTGCCCGCAGGGCGAGACCTGCCCCGGCACCGCGACGCACCCGCGCGCGGCGAGCCCCCGGACGCCCGGCGCCCCGGGGGCATGCGCCGGCGCGGACCCCCGGCACACCCTGGTGGTCATCGACGACCTGCTGGCCCGGATCCGGAAGCGCCGCCGCCTCGACGGCTTCGACCTGCTCGCCGCCCACCGGCTGCGGGAGCGCCGGGAGCTGCTGCGGCGGTACGCGCACCGCCGCCCGGCCCCCGGCAGCGCGCCGACCCGGGGCTGGGTGCACGGCGACTTCCACCCGCTCAACGTCCTGTACGCCGGCACCGCGCCGCACGAGCCGCTGGCGATCGTCGACTGGGACCGGCTGGACGTGCAGCCGCTCGCGGAGGAGGTCGTACGGGCCGGGGTGATCTTCTTCCTCCGCCCGGACGGCACACTCGACCTCACCAAGCTGGGGGCGTACGCCCGCGCCTACCGGGCCGCGACGGGGGCGGGCCCCGCCGAGCTGGCCGCCGCCGTGCACCGGGTGTGGTGGGAGCGGCTGAACGACTTCTGGATGCTGCGCTGGCGCTACCACCTCCGGGACCACCGGACGGACGCCCAGTTCCCGGCCGCCGCCGCGCTGGTGGTGTGGTGGACGGCGGAGTACCCGGCGGTCCGCGACGCGTTCTGCGAGTGAGCCGAGGGCGCGACCAGGCGCCGACTCACCCGACCGGTCGCACCGGGCCGTGTGGTCGGTCGGGTGAGTCGGCGCTCGTCCGCACCCATCCGATCGATATCCAACCGTGACGGACGCCGCCGCCGTCACCCACAGCAGCCACAGGAGTTACCTGTCGTAACCTACGCGACCGTAATGCGCCTTCCACACCCCGTGACCGGTTCGCCCGTCTCACATACTGACCCCCCGCTTGCTCTTCCCGTCACCTGGGGGTGCGGGTTAACGTGCGCTAGTCCTTCGGGCTTGCCAGGCTGTGACCAGTGACGTTCCCGCCTTGCCGCGACGACCTCGGAAATTACTTTGATTTCCAAGGAAATCGCAGGTCAAGAGGGTTTCGCCCCTGTGCGGAAATACTGGGTACGGTGCCTTTAGCGGGCCGTTGTGAAGGGCCGACACCTGTCACGTCCGGCACGCTACGCGCCGCACCCACCCCGTGCGCCGTGGCCGAACCGGGCGAGCCGCACTGGCTCATCCGGAGACCCCGGGGGCCGGACCGACGGAGGAGCACTCGTGACCGTGGAAAGCACTGCCGCGCGCGACGAAGCGCGTCGCAGCAGCGGAAAGCGCACAACGGCAAAAACGCCGGCGAAGTCCGCCAAGCCGACCGCCGCCAAGAAGACGGCGGCCAGGAAGACCGCCCGGGCCTCGGCCAAGGCGTCCGGTGGCGCCGACCAGCCGCAGCTCGTCCAACTGCTGACCCCCGAGGGCGAGCGCGTCGAGCACCCCGAGTACAGCATCGACCTCACCGCCGACGAGCTGCGCGGCCTCTACCGCGACATGGTGCTCACCCGCCGGTTCGACGCGGAGGCCACCTCCCTCCAGCGCCAGGGCGAGCTGGGCCTGTGGGCCTCGCTGCTCGGCCAGGAGGCGGCGCAGATCGGCTCCGGCCGGGCGCTGCGCGACGACGACTACGTCTTCCCGACCTACCGCGAGCACGGCGTCGCCTGGTGCCGCGGCGTCGACCCGTCGAACCTGCTCGGCATGTTCCGGGGCGTGAACAACGGCGGCTGGGACCCGAACACCAACAACTTCCACCTCTACACGATCGTCATCGGCTCGCAGGCGCTGCACGCCACCGGCTACGCGATGGGCGTGGCCAAGGACGGCGCCGACTCGGCCGTGATCGCCTACTTCGGCGACGGCGCGTCCAGCCAGGGCGACGTGGCGGAGGCGTTCACCTTCTCGGCGGTCTACAACGCGCCGGTGGTGTTCTTCTGCCAGAACAACCAGTGGGCGATCTCCGAGCCCACCGAGAAGCAGTCCCGGGTGCCGATCTACCAGCGCGCCCAGGGCTACGGCTTCCCGGGCGTCCGGGTAGACGGCAACGACGTGCTGGCCTGCCTCGCGGTGACCCGGGCGGCACTGGCGCACGCCCGCTCCGGACAGGGCCCGATGCTGGTCGAGGCGTTCACGTACCGCATGGGCGCCCACACCACCTCCGACGACCCCACCCGCTACCGCACCGACGACGAGCGCGCGGCGTGGGAGGCCAAGGACCCGATCCTGCGGCTGCGCACCTACCTGGAGAAGCAGGGCCTGGCGGACGAGGAGTTCTTCGCCGCACTGGAGACGGAGAGCGAGGAGCTCGGCCTCACCGTCCGGGAGAAGATCCGCACCATGCCCGACCCGGACACCATGGCGATCTTCGAGAACGCCTACGCCGACGGCCACGCCCTCGTCGACGAGGAGCGCGCCCAGTTCGCCGAGTACCTGGCGACCTTCGCCGACTCCGCCCACCAGGAGGGCAACTGATCATGACCGCTCAGACCAGCGCGCAGAAACTGCCGCTCGCCAAGGCGATCAACGAGTCGCTGCGCCGGGCCCTGGAGAACGACCCCAAGGTCCTGATCATGGGTGAGGACGTCGGCAAGCTCGGCGGCGTCTTCCGCGTCACCGACGGCCTGCAGAAGGACTTCGGCGAGGACCGGGTCATCGACACCCCGCTCGCCGAGTCCGGCATCGTCGGCACCGCCATCGGCCTGGCCCTGCGAGGCTACCGGCCGGTCGTGGAGATCCAGTTCGACGGCTTCGTCTTCCCCGCGTACGACCAGATCGTCACGCAGCTCGCGAAGATGCACGCGCGGGCGCTCGGCAAGGTCAAGCTGCCCGTTGTCATCCGCATCCCCTACGGCGGCGGCATCGGCGCCGTGGAGCACCACAGCGAGTCTCCCGAGGCGCTGTTCGCGCATGTCGCGGGCCTCAAGTGCGTCTCGCCTTCCAACGCCTCGGACGCCTACTGGATGATGCAGCAGGCCATCGAGTCCGACGACCCGGTGATCTTCTTCGAGCCGAAGCGGCGCTACTGGGACAAGGGCGAGGTCGACACCTCCGCCATCCCCGGCCCGCTGCACACCGCCCGCGTCGCCCGCGCCGGCACGGACCTCACCCTCGCCGCCTACGGCCCGATGGTGAAGACCTGCCTGGAGGCCGCCGCGGCCGCCGAGGAGGAGGGCAAGTCGCTGGAGGTCGTCGACCTGCGGTCGATGTCCCCGATCGACTTCGACACCGTGCAGAAGTCCGTGGAGAAGACCGGCCGGCTGGTCGTCGTGCACGAGGCGCCGGTCTTCTACGGCTCCGGCGCCGAGATCGCCGCCCGCATCACCGAACGCTGCTTCTACCACCTGGAGGCCCCGGTGCTGCGCGTCGGCGGCTTCCACGCGCCCTACCCGCCGGCCAGGCTCGAAGAGGAGTACCTGCCCGGTCTGGACCGCGTGCTGGACTCCGTCGACCGCGCGCTGGCGTACTGAGAGGGCTGGAGAGAGTCGTGAGCGTGACAACTACGACCGGGAACGCGCAGCGGTTCCGCGAGTTCAAGATGCCCGACGTGGGCGAGGGCCTGACCGAGGCCGAGATCCTGACCTGGATGGTCAAGCCCGGCGACACCGTCACCGACGGCCAGGTCGTGTGCGAGGTCGAGACGGCAAAGGCGGCCGTCGAGCTGCCGATCCCGTACAACGGCGTGGTCAGCGAGCTGCACTTCCCCGAGGGCACGACCGTCGACGTCGGTACGGCGATCATCACCGTCGACACCGACCCGGGCGCGGGCGCGGCAGAGGCCGCCGCACCGGCCGCCCCGGCAGCGGAGGCCCCGGCCCAGCCGGCTCAGGAGACCGAGGGCGACGAGGAGGAGAGCGGCAAGCGTCAGCCCGTCCTCGTCGGGTACGGCGTCTCCACCGCCTCCACCAAGCGGCGCCCGCGCAAGGCGCAGCCTGCCGAGCCGGCGGCCCGGCAGGCGCACCAGGCCGTGCAGGCGGAGCTGAACGGCACCACCGCCGCGCCTTCCCCGGTCGCCGTACCCACCGAGCCCGCGAGCGGCGCCGGTGTGCCCGGTCCCGTCCCCAGCGGGCAGACCGGCGGCCGACCGCTGGCCAAGCCGCCGGTCCGCAAGCTCGCCAAGGACCTCGGCGTCGACCTGGCCACCGTCACCCCCTCCGGTCCGGACGGGATCATCACCAGGGACGACGTGCACCGGGCCGCCGCGCCGGCACCGGCCGCCGCGCCCGCGCCCGCCGCCGGTACCGCCGCGTCGCAGGTCGTCACGGCCGCCACCGCCGGTGAGGCGCCGGCCGTCGAGCCGCAGTCGATGGCCGCGATCCGCGAGCGCCGGGTGCCGGTCAAGGGCGTCCGCAAGGCGACCGCCGCCGCGATGGTCAGCAGCGCCTTCACCGCGCCGCACGTCACCGAGTTCGTCACGGTCGACGTGACCCGCACGATGAAGCTGGTCAAGACGCTCAAGGAAGACCCGGACATGGCCGGGCTGCGGATCAACCCGCTGCTGCTCGTCGCCAAGGCGCTGCTGGTCGCCATCCGCCGCAACCCGGACGTCAACGCGTCCTGGGACGAGGCCAACCAGGAGATCGTCTACAAGGACTACGTCAACCTGGGTATCGCCGCCGCCACCCCGCGCGGTCTCATCGTGCCGAACATCAAGGACGCGCACGCCAAGACCCTGCCGGAGCTGTCCACCGCGCTCAGCGAGCTCGTCAGCACCGCGCGTGAGGGCAAGACGTCCCCCGCCGACATGCAGGGCGGCACGGTGACCATCACCAACGTCGGAGTCTTCGGCGTCGACACCGGCACGCCGATCCTCAACCGCGGGGAGTCCGCGATCCTCGCCTTCGGCGCGATCAAGGAAATGCCGTGGGTCCACAAGGGCAAGGTCAAGCCGCGCAAGGTCACCACCCTCGCGCTCAGCTTCGACCACCGCCTGGTCGACGGCGAACTCGGCTCCAAGGTGCTCGCGGACATCGCCGCCGTCCTCGAACACCCGAAGCGGCTCATCAGCTGGACCTGAGCCGGCGCCGCCGCCCGGCGGCCTCCGGCCGGACATACGGGAGGGGCCCGGTACGTCGATCGACGTACCGGGCCCCTCCCGTCACCTCGTGTCAGAGATAGGGGCCGGAGCGGACGCCGCCCTCGGGCGCCTCACCGCCCTCGTGCGACGTACCGGGCGGCAACGCCCTGCGCATCTGCTCCAACTGCGCCCGCGCCGCCATCTGCTGAGCGAACAGCGTCGTCTGGATACCGTGGAACAGGCCCTCCAGCCAGCCCACCAACTGCGCCTGCGCGATGCGCAGTTCCGACTCGCTCGGCACCGCGTCGTCGGTGAACGGCAGCGAGATCCGCTCAAGCTCCTGGATCAGCTCTGGCGCGAGCCCGTCCTCCAGCTCCTTGACCGAACTGGAGTGGATCTCCTTCAGCCGCGCGCGGCTTGCCTCGTCCAGCGGCGCCGCCTTCACCTCGTCCAGCAGCTGCTTGATCATGCTGCCGATACGCATGACCTTCGCGGGCTGCTCGACCATGTCCGTCACCGGCACCTCACGAGACTCGTCGTCGGAGCCGCCGCCGGGTGCGGCGGCGTTGCCGAGAGCCATTCCGTCCGGGCCGATCACGAGGACCTGCTGGCTCTCCTGCGACCGTTCATGCATCGGCTGTGTCATACCCCCATTCTGCACACACGACTCATCGCCCGCGGCTGCGCATCCGCAGCGCGAGCGCGGTCATGCCCAGACCGAGCGAGGCCAGCCCCGCACCCAGCGGCAGCACCGGCAGCATCTCCCCGCCACCGCCGAAGCCCATCGGC
>NZ_VJYK02000320.1 GCF_007097205.2 Streptomyces alkaliterrae | reverse complement strand
GGGCCGGACGCCGTAGCGGCGGCCGGCCCGGGCCCCTTTGGTTCCCCGTCCCGGTGACGGCCCGTCAGCCGCGGTGGTCCAGGCCCTCGGAGCGGGCCGGCGGCAGCGCGGCGCGGACCCGCCGCTCCTCCTGCCAGCGGGTGTGGAAGCCGGTGGAGGCCGCGCTCGGCGACGGGTAGAGAGAGCCGAACCCCTCGAAGCGCAGCGGCTCCTCCCCGGACCGGTCGAACGGCAGCGTGCGGAACAGCCGGCGGTACTCGGCGTAGAGGGCGTCGTAGATGGGCGTCGCCGAGCGTTCCGGCAGTTCGTGGCGGCCTACCTCGTGGGCGGGCCGCATCTGCGGGATGTGGCCGTAGGTCGAGTGCGAGTGGCGGGCTCGGGAAGGTTCGTATGGCTGCACACTGAAACAACGACAACACGGCCCCGCTGGATGCGGGGCCGTGCGGGGGAACGTCCGGAGGGGCCGGATCAGGTGCCGGCGAGCGGCATCGCCGCGGCCACCAGGTAGCCGTTGGCGGCGGCCTTCTCCAGCGCCTGGCGCATCAGGTCCTCGCGCGGCTGCTCGCCGAGACCGCCGGAGGGCACGGCGAAGACCAGTACGGTGCTGGTGCGGTTCGCGGTGGCGCGCCACTCGTCGGTCACCGGCAGCGGCTGGTGCGCCTGCCACCAGGAGTCCGACGGGTTGCCCTCGGGGCCGGGCTGGAGCACGGCGTGCAGCTGGCCGGCGGCCATCAGCACGGACCAGCCGGGGATGGCTGCCGGCATCGTCTCCAGGTCGGTGACGGCGGTGAAGCCGTGCTCCATGAGCAGCGGCAGGAACTCGTCGGTGGTGCCCTCCGAACCGGGGCGCGCGATGGCCCCGTTGGGCTCGACGACGATAGCGGCGCGCAGCTGCTCGTCGATCAGCACCTGGCCGCAGGTGACCTTCAGTACGGCCTGCTCGCCATCGGCGCCGGGGGCGCCGCCGGAGTCACCGGTGATGGTGCGCACCGCGCCCTGGATCTGCTCCTCGGTGACCCGCACGATCTGCGAGGGCACGCAGTTGGCGTGCGCGAAGGCGAGCACCGCGGTCTCTTCGCCGACGAAGAGCACCGTGCTGGTGCGCTCCTGGCCGGTGTCGCCCGGCGTGCGGCACGAGGTGCAGTCGTAGCTGCTCGGCGCGGTCTCGCCGGCGAGGAGTTTCGCGACCTCTTCTTCGCCGATCTCGGCGCGTACGTCGTCGCTGACGTCAAGCATGGGAGACACAGGAGAACTCCTGGCGGTCGGTTCTGGTTCGTATGGACAACGGGCGACATGTGTCGATGGTCACGCGGTGGCACGAACCAGGTGCGATTGCCGGGCGCGCAGCGTGACGCACGCGCTGGAACGGGTCACTCAGCGTCAACTGGGGCGAGCTGCGCCTCTGTTCGACGGGTGAAACAGCTCACAAGTAAGCTGAGGAGGTATCCACTAAATCGGGATATCCAGGGATGAAGCGTGCCTCCCGTGCTCCAGTGTTACCTGTGGTAACCGCCAACTGACCTGTGACGGAGGGTTGTTGGTTGTCCGCTCGCCCGACAGCTGCCTAGATTCGGCGGCCGTGTGCACCGAGCACCGCCCGGAACAGTCCGTCCGGATCGACGCACCGCCGCCGCGAACGCTCCCTCGTGGAGCGTCCGGTGGCCGCGTCCGCTCCGCCGGACGGGGTCGTCCGGCCGTCCCGCCCCATGGCGCGGACCGCCGAACGCGCCCTTGGGGGAACCGGGTTCGTGGAGAGGGATGGAATGTCCACACGTCGTGAGAAGGCTGCGCGTGCCACGGCCGCCTGTGCCGCGCTGATCGCACCGCTCGCCCTGATCACCGTCGCCACCACGCCCGCCCAAGCCGCCGACGGCGGCGTCTGGGACCGCCTCGCCCAGTGCGAGAGCGGCGGGAACTGGCAGATCAACACCGGCAACGGCTACTACGGCGGACTCCAGTTCGCCCCGAGCACCTGGCGCGCCTACGGCGGCACGGCCTACGCGCCGACCGCCGACAAGGCCGGCCGTGCCCAGCAGATCGCCGTCGCCACCAAGGTCCAGGCCGCCCAGGGCTGGGGAGCCTGGCCGAGCTGCTCCGCGCGGCTCGGGCTGCGCGGCACACCACCGGCCGCGCCCGCCCCCTCCGCCGAGCGCCCGACCGCCGAGCGCCCCTCGGCCGAGCGCCCGACCGCCGGCGGTCCGGCGGCCGCCCCGCGGTCCGGCGGCTCCGGTGCCCAGAGCGCCCCGCGCGGCGGCGACGACGCCCCGCGTGCCGGCCGCGGTGGCTCGGTCCGCACCGTGCGCGAGGGCGACACCCTCAGCGCCATCGCCCGCGCCGTCGGCCGTGACTGGCGGGACCTGCACACCGCCAACCGGGCCGTCATCGGCGACGACCCGGACCTGATCCTCCCCGGCCAGCGCCTGCGGGTCTGAGCCCCACCGTCCGTGCCCCGTCCGGTCGGCCGACCGGGTGGGGTACGGACGGCCTCCGGCGCGGGCTGTCCGGCGGGCGGCGTCGGGGCGCCTAGCGTGACCGGATGCGCTTCCCGTGGTCCCGGCGCCGACGGCCCACCGCACTGCTGTGCGCGCTGCTCGCGCTGCCGCTGCTCACCGTTGCGGGGCCGGCGGCCGGCCCCGCTGCCGCCGGTGCGGACCCGGGAAGGCGGGACGCCGCGGAGTCGCCGGGGCCCTGTCGCCCGACGGCCTCCCCGTGGGACTGCCTGGCCCGCTGCGAGAGCAGCGGCGACTGGTCCGCGAACACCGGCAACGGCTTCTACGGCGGCCTCCAGTTCTGGCAGCCCACCTGGGAGGAGCACGGCGGTCGGGAGTTCGCCGAGCGGGCGGACCTGGCCACCCGGGAGCAGCAGATCGAGGTGGCCGAACGGGTGCTCGCCAACCAGGGCTGGGGCGCCTGGCCGGTGTGCTCGGTGCGCTGCGAACTGACCACCGGGGAGGACGCCCGACGCCGCATCCACCTGGTACGCCCGGGCGACACCCTCAGCGGTATCGCCGCCCGGCACCGGATCGCGGGCGGTTGGCGCGAACTCCACGACCTCAACAGGGAACTCGTCGGGGACGACCCGAGCCGGCTGTGCCCGGGCATGATGCTCGTCCTCCCGGACCGCAAGGCCCGGCCGAGCCCTGCGAGCACCGGCTCCCGCTTCCCAGGATGACCACACCGGCTTCACTGCGTCCGCACATTTCCTCGCCGAACTTCCGCTCGGAGCCAACCCCCGGCGCCGCCCGCGCGTCTAAGGGAGTGAAGAGCGGAGGGGCGGACGCGCCCCTCCGTGAGAACACGGACCCGAGGCCGCATGCAGCACTCCTTCCGACCGCCCGGCGACAGCCGGGCGGACAGCTCACCCGCGCGGGCGGTCGTGCCCGCGTCGGCGAGCGGGCCCGCCGACGGCGCGCCGCCCGCCGGGGCCGCTTCGGTCGCCCCGGGAGCCGGCCGCCGGCGCCCGGCGGACCGGGCGACTCCGCTCGCGGACTGCACGGCCGACACCGCCGGCGGTCTGACCTTCGACATCGCGCTGCCGGAGGCCGCCGAGCGCTGGGACGCCGCCCTGCTGCTGCACGAGGACGATCCCGTGGAGGACGCCGTACGGCTGCCGCTGGTGCCGTCCGGGCCCCGGCTGCTGCGAGCCGTGCTGCCGAGCACGGTGCCGCTGGGGGAGGGGCGTTGGAAGGTCAGTCTCGCCGTGGGCGAGGAGCCGCCGAGGCGGGTGGCGCCCGGCCGTAGCGACCTGCGCTCGCTGGTGGCCAGGGTGCCCAGGACGGGCCGGACGTGGCTCGGGGTGCGCATCCCCTACCGGACCCGCCAGGGCAATCTCTCGCTGCGCGCCTGGCAGCGCTGGCCGCACGCGGAGGCGAACGAACTGCGCGTGGTGGAGAACGCGTTGACCGTGCGCGGGCGGCTCTACGGTGCGACGGCCGGCCCGGGGGCCGCGCTGCTCGCCCGGACGGACGCCGACGGCGCTTCCGCGACCGCCGCGGCCGAGGTGCCGTTGGCGTCCGTCGGGAGCGAGGAGTTCACCGCTCTGCTGCCGCTGCGGTCGTTGCCCGTACCCGAGGACGACACCGAGGGCGGCGGCTGGTCGCTGTGGCTGCGGCCCGCCGACGGGGAGGAGCCGGTGCGGATCGCCCGCATACTCGACGACATCCCCGACAAGCGGCGCGTCATCCGCTACCCGGCGGTGCCGCTGGCCGACGCCCCGGGAGCGCTGCGGCCCTGCTACACGGCGGACAACGACCTCGCCGTCCGGCTGGAACGCTGACCCGACCCGTCCGGCGCCGAGGCCTCGCAGCGGACAGTGGCTGTCCGCAATGGCTGGCAGACTCGGCGGCATGTTGGAGACCTCGGCGCGGCTGCTGCGCCTGCTGTCCCTGCTCCAGGCCCACCGCGAGTGGTCGGGTGCCGACCTCGCCGGGCGGCTGGGAGTGAGCGAGCGCACCGTGCGGCGCGACGTCGACCGGCTGCGCACCCTCGGCTACCCGGTGCACTCCGCGACCGGCACCAGCGGCGGCTACCAGTTGGGCGCCGGTGCTCGACTACCGCCGCTGCTGCTGGACGACGAGGAGGCCGTCGCGGTCGCCGTGGGGCTGCAGAACGCGGTCGGCGCGGGCGTGGAGGGCGTAGAGGAGTCCTCGGTGCGCGCGCTGAACAAGCTCGAACAGGTGCTGCCGCACCGGCTGCGCCGCCGGGTGAGCGCGCTGACCTCCTACACGGTGCGGATGCCGCCCCGGGCGGAGGGCCCGGAGGTGGCCGCCGAGACGCTGGCCGACCTGGCCCACGCCTGCCGCGACCACCAGGAGCTGCGTATCCGGTACCGGGCGCACAACGGCGACGACACCCGACGGGTGGTGGAGCCGCACCGGCTGGTCAACAGCCACCGCCGCTGGTACCTGGTGGCCTTCGACCGCGGCCGGGAGGACTGGCGGACGTTCCGCGTCGACCGGCTCACCCTCACCCCTCCGCACGGCCCGGTTTTCACCCCGCGGCGACCGCCCGCCGAGGACCTGGCCGCCTATGTGCGCGAGGGCGTCAGCAGCGCCGCCTACCCGGCGCGCGGTTCGGTGCTGCTGCACGTGCCGTTGGAGGAGGCGGCAGAACGGCTGGCCAGCTGGGGAGGTTCGCTCGAACCCGTCGACGCGCACAGCTGCCTGCTGGAGGTCGCGTCCTACTCCTTCGACGCGGTGGTGTTCCACGTGCTGCACCTGGGAGTGGAGTTCACCGTGCGCGAACCGCCGGAACTCGTCGAGCGGGTGGAAGCGCTACGGGACCTGCTCACCCGCGCGCTGCCGCCGCCCCCGAACTGATCCCCGGTCAGCCGTCCGAACGGCCAACGCGGCGCCGGAAGCGGTGTGGAAGAACGATTTCCGGGGTATTCGGGACCGTTGAAGCGGCCGCTTGGAACCCGCCATTCCGGCGCCTTCGGAGCGCCGCCGCAAAACGCGATACCGGCCCGTTCGGCGGACGCTTCCGGGGCGGTCCGCACTTTCCGGATCGTCCGCCGCTGGCGCCCGCACGGCTGTGACAGAAGCGTGACGGCGGCAGAACCGATCAGACACTTCCACGTGCTGGCGCCAGGTCGTACGGTGGCGCTCATGGCTGACCGACCCACTACACCGAGCACCCCGACCGACGACCCCGAGAGCTACGTCGGGCTGCCCGACCGGGCGGCCGAGGAGACCGCCCGACGCCGTGGCTGGACGACGGTGCGGTCCCTCGAGCCCGGCGCGATGATCACCATGGAGTACCTGGAGGGGCGGCTCAACTTCACCGTGGACAACGGCGTCGTCGTCCGCTGCTGGAAGGGCTGACGCGGGAAGGGCCGACCCGGGGCGGCGCCCCCGCGTCCTCTGTCAGGGGCGGCGTTCCAGCGGGGCGCCGCGCCCGGGCCGTTCCGCCGCCGGCCGCCGTACGACGTGCGGCGGCGCGGGACGTTCGTGGTGCGGGTGCCGGCCGCCCGTGGCGCGTCCGCGCACACCCGCCCGCCCCGATCCGGCGCCGCCCGGCAGCCGCTCGGCGCCGGATCGGGGCGGGCGGGTG
>NZ_VJYK02000032.1 GCF_007097205.2 Streptomyces alkaliterrae | reverse complement strand
CGCCGAGCCAGTAGTTCCACATACGCGCCGAGTTCGGCACGGTGGAGTCGATCAAGCGCGGGGTGGCGACCGGGCTCGGAGTCAGTGTGCTGCCCGCGGTGGCGGTGGCCGACGCGGTCGAGTCGGGGGTGCTGGTCGTCCTGGGCTGGCGGCCGCCGTTCGAGGCGCACACGCAGATCGCCTGGCGCCGCGGCCGGCGGGTGAGCCGGGAGATGCGGGCCTTCATCGACCAGACCGCGCGGGTCGTCGCCCAGGACCGGCTGAGCCTGGCCAGCTGACCGCCCCGGAGCCGCTCACAGGGCCCGACGGGCGACCAACTCCTCCAGCACCTGTACGGCGTTGAGGGCCACGCCGCACCGCAGCCCGTCGGCGACCAACCAGAGCCAGAAGCCCGTCGGATCGTGGCCCGGCACCCGGATGCGCCCGATGTGGACCTGGTCCGGGTCGCCGAGCGTCAGCGGGGTGGGGGCGTGGGCGGCGGGCCCGTCGTGGACGGTGACGCCGGACAGCGAGCGCAGCAGGGCGACCAGCTCCGCGCGGTCCACCGGGCGTCCGCACTCCACCCAGACCGTCGCGCAGTGGGCGTGCGCGACGGGCACCCGTACACAGGTGGTGGTGAGGTCGAGGTCGGGGCGCCGCAGCACGCGCCGGCACTCGTGCCGCATCGCGCGCTCCCGCTCGGTGAAGCCGTCCTCGTCGAGCGCGTCGTCCGAGCACGGCAGCACGTTGAAGGCCAGGGCGGGGGCGAACGCCTCCGTCGGCAGGACGGCATGCGGATCCTGGAGGCTGAGCCGGCTGCCCTCCTGCAGTTCCTCCACGCCCAGGTGGCCGGCGCCGGAGGCCGGCTGGTAGCTGCTGACCACCACGCGGTGCACCGGCCAGCGTGCCGCGACCGCGTCGACGACCCGCACCAGCGGCACGGTGCCGGCGTCCGGTGTGGCGACCACCGGCGGACGGGCGCCGCAGAGCGCGCCGTTGACCTGCGGCACGACCAGCGGCACGGTTTTGTCCTGCCGGAAAGCCGGGGTGCAGTCGATGACGAGCGCGCCCGCCGCCACCGCCGGGGGCACCCACTTCCGGCTGACCTCCGCACCCGCGGCGAAGAACGCCACGTCGGTGTCGGCGAAGTCGAAGTCCGCGAGGTCGTGCACCCGGTGGTCGCGACCGGCCGCGCGGATCTGGCGGCCGGCGGAGCGCGCGGAGGCCACCAGACGCAGGTCGCGGTGACGCGGTGCGCGCTCCTCGAAAAGCTCCAGCAGGGTGCCGCCGACGGCGCCGGTCGCGCCCACGACGGTCACCCTCGGGGCGGCGGAGTCGTCGACCGTGGTCATCTGTGCGCCGATCTCTCGGAGCGGGCCGGAGTGCCGTCCGTGCGGCGGGGGAGCGCCGTTCGGCCGACAGGGAAACGATCAGTCTTCGGGTGCCGGGCTGGCAAGACGGCCTGGGCGCGTGTTGTCGATGGCGGGAATCGGAGGGGCCGATCCACAGCACGTCGGCCATCGGTTTCTTCGATGGCCCGAATCAACAACCGCCGCCGGGCAACCGTTGACCCCGCTTCCTTCCGTGGCCAACGCTGTTGGCGGTCTGTGATCGGCCGACCACTCACACGTTCGGGGGACGACGACATGCGACAGACGGTCAGAGCTGAGGCACACGGAACAACGCCGCCGTCCGGGCCGCGCCCCGACGGGCCGCCCGCCACGGCCGACTGAGCCCACCGCGCGCCGCCCGCCCGGCGCCCACTCGCCCGCCGGCCCTTTACCGAAACCACCCGTACGCGGCATTCCAGGGACTCACGTTGACACATGACAGTGACATGGTCACGGACCGTCGGGTCCGCCATCCCGTCGAGCGCGGGGCTCGCCCCGTCCGCGCCCGCTCGGCCACGCTCGGCGTGCTTCGCCGGAAGGGACGGTGAGGCGCGGATGAGCGCCGCGGGCCTGGTGGAGGAGGTCCTCACGGACCTCTGGGCGACGCTGCTCGACGCCGGCGAACCGCACTCCGGCGCGGACTTCGCCGCGCTCGGCGGCGGGCCGGAGACGGCACGGCGGCTGTGCGAGCTGCTGGACGAGGAACTGGCCGTCCGGGTCGATCCGGACCGACTGCTCGCCGCCCGCACCCTCGACGGCATGGCCGCCCTCGTCCGGACGGCCATGCGCGGCAGCCCCGCCACGGACGCCCGCGCGGCGGACGCGCCCCACGGCACCCCGCACGGGCCGGCCCCGCGCGGCGCGGCCGACGCACCCCGTCCGCGACCGCCCATGGACCGTCCCCCGCTGTCCTACGCCCAGCAGCGGCTGTGGTTCATGCAGCAGCTCGAACCGGACTCCACGCTCTACAACGTCCCCACCGCGCTCGACCTGCGCGGACCGCTGGATCGGGCGGCGCTGCGCCGGGCGCTGGACGCGGTGGTCGCCCGGCACGAGGTGCTGCGCACGACGTACGCGGCGCCCTCGGGCGTGCCGCACCAGGTCGTGAACCCGCCGGCGCCGGTGCCGCTGGCGTACAGCGACGTCGCGACCGCCGTGGATCCGGCCGCCGAGGCCCGGCGTCTGGCCGCGGCGGAAGCCGGCCGGATCTTCGACCTGGCCGCCGACGCCCCGCTGGCCGTCCGGCTGGTCCGACTGGCCGAGGACCGGCACCGGCTGCTCGCGACGTTCCACCACGTCGCCGTGGACGGCGTGGCCGTCGACGTGTTCTACCGGGAGCTCGGCGTCCTCTACGGCGGCGGACGACTACCCGAACCGCCGCTGCGCTACGCCGACTTCGCCGCCTGGCAGCGCGAGTGGCTGGACAAGGAGACCGTGGACGCGCTGGTGACGCACTGGCGCACGGTCCTCGGCGAGAACCCCAGGGCCCTGACCCTGCCGACCGACAGGCCACGACCAGCCGCCAAGAGCTTCCGGGGCGCGGTGGCCACCCGAGGCATCCGCCCCGAACTCGTCTCCACATCCCGGGAATTCGGCCGCCGCGAGCGGGCCAGCGGGAACATGACGCACCTCGCCGTGCTGTACGCGCTGCTCGCCGACTGGACGGGCGTGGGAGACATCACGGTCGGCGTCCCTGCGGCCGGCCGCAACCGGCCGGGCCTCGAGGAACTGGTCGGCTGCCTCATCAACATGGTGCCCGTCCGGGTCGCGACCGACGGCACCAGCGGCTTCCGCGGACTTCTGGGACGGGTGCGCCACGCGGTGCTCGACGCAGCCGAACACCAGGACCTGCCGTTCGACAAGCTCGTGGAGGCGCTGGTCGCCCGACGCGAACGCGACTTCATGCCGGTCTTCCGCGTGATGTTCAGCTACCTCGGACCGCGCACCCCGCCGGTCTTCCCCGGCCTCGACGAGTGCCGACTGGACCTGACCGGGCCGCAGGACACCGCCAAGTACGACATCAGCCTGTACGTCCGGGAGCGGGCGGACGGCGGCGTCACCCTGACGCTGGAGTACGACACCGACCTGTTCACGGCGGCCACCGCGCACGACCTGCTCGCCTCCTACGAGCGGGCGTTGGAGCGGCTGCCGGCGCTGCCCGACACCCCGCTCCCGGAGTTGGCGGTGGGAGCGCGCGTCCCGACGCCCGTCGGCGGCCCCACAGCGAGAGGAGTCAGCGACCGTGACCGTTGACGGAGGCAACGCGCCCCCCGGGCCGGCCGACCACCCCGGCACGTTGGACGCGTGGTTCGCGCGACAGGCCGCCGGGCGCGGCGACGCCGTGGCGGTGACCGGCCCCGACGGCCGGCTGACCTACCGCGAGCTGGACCGGCGCGCCAACCGGCTCGCCCACCGGCTGCGCTCCCTCGGAGTCGGCCCCGAGGTGCCGGTGGCCGTACGGGCCGCGCGGACGACCGGCCTGGTGACCGCGCTGCTCGCGGTGCTGAAGGCGGGCGGCGCCTATCTGCCGATGGACCCGGCGAGCCCGCGTGAGCGGCAGGAGTTCATGTGCGCCGACGCCGGTGCCCGGGTGCTCGTCACGGACTCGGCCACCGACCCGCTGGCCCCTGTCGCCCACACGGTCGTGACCGGGCTCGCCGACGACCTCGACGACCTGCCCGCCGACTCCCCGCCGCCCGCCGGCACCCGTCCCGCGAACCTCGCGTACGTCATCTACACCAGCGGTTCGACCGGCGTGCCCAAGGGCGTCATGGTCGAACACCGGCAGGTGACCGCGCTGCTCACCGGCGTCCGGGACCGCTTCGGCTTCGGCCCGGACGACGTCTGGTCCATGTTCGCCCCGGCCGCGTTCGACGTGTCCGTGTGGGAGATGTGGGGTGCGCTGCTGCACGGCGGGCGGCTGGTGCTCGTACCGGACGACGTGCGGCGTTCTCCGCAGGACTTCCACGCGCTGCTCGCCCGCGAGCGGGTCACCGTGCTCAACCAGACGCCGGCGGCGTTCCGCCAACTCGTCCGGCACGAGGAGGAGACCGCCGAACGCGGCGACGCTCCGGCCCGACTCGACCTGCGTCTTGTGGTGTTCGCCGGCGAGGCGCTGCCGCCGCAGACGCTCCGGCCGTGGATCGACCGGCACGGCGACGCCCGCCCGGTGCTCGTCAACATGTACGGCATCACCGAGACCACCGTGCACAGCACCTACCGGCGGATGACCGAGGCCGACCTGGCGCCCGGCGTCGGCAGCGTGATCGGTGAGGCGATCGGCGGCTGGACGATGCGGGTGCTCGACGCGCGGGGCCGTGCGGCGGCCGCCGGCACGCCGGGCGAGATCCACGTCGGCGGGGCCGGTGTGGCGCGCGGCTACCTCGGCCGGCCCGCGCTCACGGCCGAGCGCTTTGTTCCCGACCCGGACTCGCCGGTGCCCGGCGCCCGCCGCTACCGCTCGGGCGACAGCGCGCGCCGCACCGGCGACGGCGACCACGAGTACCTGGGCCGGCTCGACCACCAGGTCAAGATCCGGGGCCACCGGATCGAGCCGGGCGAGATCGAGAACGCGCTCACCCGGCACCCGGACGTCCGGGACGCGGTGGTGGTGACGGACCGGGACGCCGCCGGCGAACCGCGGCTCGTGGCGTACTGGGTGGCCGCCCCGGGCGGCGCCCCGCCCGGCCCCACCGAGCTGCGGGACCATCTGGGCCGTGGCCTCCCGCAGTACATGGTGCCGGCGGTGTTCGTGGCCCTGGACAGCCTGCCGCTGACCCTCAACGGCAAGGTCGACCGCCGGGCACTGCCCGCCCCGGAGGCACAACGTCCGGACCTGGACGCGGAGTTCGCCGAACCGAACACCCCCACCCAGAAGGCCCTGGCGGACGTCTGGGCCGACCTCCTCTCGGTGGACCGCGTCGGGCTGGACGACGACTTCTTCGAGCTGGGCGGCCACTCGATGCTCGCCACCCGGGCCGCCGCCGTCGCCGGCGAGCGGCTGGGCGTGCGGGTGACGCTGCGGATGCTCTTCGACCGACCGACGGTCCGGGAACTGGCAGAGGCGCTCGACGCCACGAGCGCGCCCCGGCACGACAACTCCGACAGGGGGGACGCATGACGCACGGGAGAGTGGGCGCGGCCGCCGGCCCGGAACCGACGCACGACCGGACCGAGGAGCCGCTGCCGGAGGAGGGTGTCGCCGTCATCGGGATGGCCGGCCGCTTCCCCGGCGCTTCGGACGTCGACGCGCTGTGGCGCATGGTCGTCGCCGGCGAGGTGGGCGCGACCGCCTACACCGACGAGGAACTGGCCGCGGCCGGTGTGCCCCGGCGGCTGATCGACGACCCGGCGACCGTGAAGTCCGGCTTCCCACTGGCGGATCACGACAGGTTCGACGCGGAGTTCTTCGGCATCACCCGCACCGAGGCCGAACTCATGGACCCCCAGCACCGGCTGCTGCTGGAGACGGCGTGGCAGGCGCTCGAGCGCGCCGGTCACCGACCGGACGCCGTCGGGGCCAGGACCGGGGTGTTCGCGGGCGTCGCCGGCAACGACTACCTGCGGGAACGCGCCGCGCCCGCGGCCGCAGGCGGCCGGGTCTCGGACGAGATCCAGCTGGCCGTCGGGAACGACCCGGGCATGCTCGCGCTGCGGATCTCTCACCGCCTCGGCCTCACCGGCCCCAGCCTCACCGTGCAGAGCGCCTGCTCCTCCTCGCTGGTGGCCGTGCACCTCGCGGTGCAGTCGCTGCTCGCCAGGGAGTCCGACATGGCACTCGCCGGAGGCGTCGCGGTGCGGGAGTTCGAACCGCGCGGCTACCGGCACGAGGAGGGCGCGATCCTTTCCGAGGACGGGCGCTGCCGGCCGTTCGACGCCGCCGCCACCGGCACCGTGTCGGGCGACGGAGTGGCGCTGGTCGTACTGAAGCGGCTCGCCGACGCCGTCGCCGACGGTGACCACGTGCACGCCGTCATCCGGGGCTCGGCCGTGAACAACGACGGCGGTGACAAGGTCGGCTTCACCGCGCCCTCGGAGCGCGGCCAGGCCGAGGTCGTCGCCGAGGCGCTGGCGGTGGCCGGCGTCGAACCGGACACCGTCCAGTACGTCGAGGCGCACGGCACCGCCACCCCGCTCGGCGACCCGATCGAAGTGCGCGCGCTGACCGAGGTGTTCGGCCCCGACCTGCCGGCGGGCTCGGTCCACCTGGGCTCGGTCAAGTCCAACGTGGGGCACCTGGACGCGGCGGCCGGCGTCACCGGCCTCGTCAAGGCGGTGCTCGCCCTCGAACACCGCCACCTCCCGCCGACCGCCCACTTCCGTGAGCCGAACCCCGAACTCGACCTCGACAAGGGGCCGTTCCGGGTGGACGCCACCGGCGTGCCGTGGCCGCCGACCGAGCGGGCCCCGAGGGCCGGGGTGAGTGCCTTCGGCATCGGCGGGACCAACGCGCACGTGGTGCTGGAGGCCGCCCCGTCGGTCGCCCCCGCCCCGTCCGAGGAGCCGGACTGGCAGGTGCTGCCGCTGTCCGCCCGCACCCCGCAGGACCTGGACGCCGCCGCCGGGCGACTGGCGGACGCGCTGGAGGCGGGCGTCGGCGCGTCGCTCGCGGACACCGCGCACACCCTGCAGGCCGGCCGCGCACCGCTCGCCCACCGCCGGACCGTCGTCGCCGCCGATCCGGCCTCGGCCGCCGCCGCGCTGCGCCGGTCGGCGGGCGGCGCGGACACCGGCGGCACGCCCGACGGCCCGGGCGCGCCCGACGTCGTCTTCCTCTTCCCCGGTCAGGGCGCCCAGTACCCCGGCATGGGCGCCGAACTGCACCGGGACGAACCGGCGTTCCGGGAGGCGTTCGACGCCTGCGCCGACGTCCTGCGACCACTGGTCGGCTGGGACCCGCGCGAGGTCGTGTTCACGGCGGCGGCGGACGACCCCGCCGCGCGGGAGCGGCTGAGCCGGACCGGATTCACCCAACCCGCCGTCTTCGCCGTCGACTACGCGCTGGCCCATCTGCTGATGTCGTGGGGGGTGCGGCCGGACGCCATGGGCGGTCACAGCCTCGGCGAGCTGGTGTCGGGCTGCCTCGCCGGCGTGTTCAGCCTGGAGGACGCCCTGCGTGTCGTGGCGCGGCGCGCCGAGCTGATGGCCGAGCTGCCGCCGGGGCGCATGCTGTCCGTGCTGCTCGACGAGGACTCGCTGACCAGCCTGCTGGACGGCCGGGAGGCGACTGTCGCCGCCGTCAACGCGCCCGGCTCCTGCGTGGTCGGCGGCACCGAGGAGGAGATCGCGGAGCTCCGCCGCGAACTCACCGCACGCGGCGTGTCGGTACGGGAACTCCAGACCTCGCACGCCTTCCACACCCGGCTTGTCGAACCGGCGCTGCCCGGCCTGGCGGAGGTGCTGCGCCCGCTACGGCTCCGGCGGCCGGAGATCCCCTTCCTCTCCAACGTCACCGGCACCTGGATCACCGACGAGCAGGCCACCGACCCGGAGTACTGGGTCGCCCACACCCGCCGACCGGTCCGCTTCGCCGACGGCGTCCGGACGCTGGCCCGCCGCGGACCCGCCGTCCTGGTGGAGGTCGGGCCGGGCAGCCAGCTCACCGGCCTGGTCCGCGCCCACGAGGGCGCGCGGCAGGCGGTGCCGCTGCTGCCCCGCACCGGCGGCACGGGTGACGCGCCGGCTGAGGGCCGCACGGCGCGGGAGGGTCTGGCGGCGCTGTGGCGCGGCGGAGTCGCGGTCGACTGGCCGGCGCTGCACCGGGGCGTCGCCCGCCGTCGTGTCCCGCTCCCGGCCTATCCGTTCGCCGGGCCGCGGCACATGCTTCCCCGGGCCGAGCCGGCCGGCGGCGTGGGCGTGCGACGCGACCCGGCCCGCTGGACCTACACCCCCGTGTGGCACCCCGCCCCGCCGCTCCGATCCGCCGGACAGGCCCTGAACGCGGCGCCGGGCGCCGCGCCCGAGGGCTGGCTGGTGCTGGCCGACGAGCGAGGCCTGGCCGACGGCGTGTCGCGGCTGCTGCGCGCGCACGGCCACCGGGTCGTCACCGTCCGGCGGGGCACGGCCTACGAGCGGACCGCCCAGGACCGCTTTGCCGTCGACCCCGCGAACTCCGGGGAGCTGCCGGCGGTGATCAGGGAACTCCGGAGCGAGGGATACGCGGTCGACCGGGTGCTGCACGCCTGGTCGGTTCTCGACCACGCGGCCCACGACGAGGCCGCGCCGGACCATGCCGCCGAGCGGTGCGCCCGGGCGCTGGACGCCGGCTTCCACACACTGGTGGAGCTTGCGCAGACGCTCGGCGAGACCGGCGAGGAGCGAGCGGTCCGCGTGGACGTCGTCACCGACCGCCTCCAGGACGCCCACGGCACCCCCGTATTGCGGCCCGAACGGGCCACCGTCCACGGCGCGGTGACCGTGCTGCCGCAGGAGTACGCCTGGCTCAGCTGCCGGGCCGTCGACGTCGACCTCGGGCCCGGCGTCGAACCGGCCGAGGTCGCGCGGCGGCTCGCCGCCGAGCTCGCCGGGCCGGGAGCGGAGCCGCTGGTCGCCCATCGCGGCGGGCAGCGGCTGCGGCGGGCGTTCGCGCCGGTCACACTGCCGCCCGCAGCCGGCGACGCCCGGGCGTGGCGCGAGGGCGCCGGGTACCTGGTGACCGGCGTGTCGGGCGAGGCGGGGCTGAGCTTCGCCGAGCACCTCGCGCGGATCGGCGCGCGCCTGCTGCTCGTCAGCGACCCGCCCGACACCACCACCGCCGACACGCCCGGGGACAGCGACACCGCGTCCACCCGGCGACACGCCGAACGGCTGCGTGCCCTGCTGGAGGCCCATCCCGACACCGTGTCCCACCGGGTCGCCGACCTCTGCGAACCGGACGAGGCACGGTCCGTCGTCGCGGAGGCGGCAGCGCTGCCAGGCGGACTGCGCGGCGTGTTGCACATGCCGCACACGCGCGGCTCCGGCCTGGTGGCGCTGAAGTCCCGGCGGGACTTCGAGGCGGTGCTCGCCGCCCGGGTGCGGGCGCTGCTCCTGCTGGAGGAACTGCTGGCGGAGGTACTGGCGGAGCGTCCGCTGGACTTCCTCCTGGTGGGCTCGGCCACCACCGGTGTGGTCGGCGGATTCGGACAGTCGGAGAACACCGCCGCGGCGGCGTTCGTCGACGCCCACGCCCACGCCGGCGCCGCCCGAGGCCGGCACGTCGTCGCCCTCGACGTCGCCCAGTGGGAGTGGGACGACTGGTTCGAGCAGCAGATGGCGGGTCTGCCCGAGGTGCGCGCGCTCTACGAACGCCTCCGTCACGAGCAGGGGGTCGCCACGGACGACGGCGTCACGCTGGCCCGCGCCGCGCTCGCCGCCGGCCTGCCTCAGGTCGTCGTCTCCCGCGCCGACTTCCAGGACGTGCTCGCCGACCAGGCGCAGCTCACCGCCGCTTCCTTCACCGACAATCTGCACGGCGACCGGGGGGACGACAACTGGGACCCGGCGACCGTGTGGCCGGACGACGAGGTCGCCCAGGCAGTGGCCCGGGTGTGGCGGGACATGCTCGGCGTGTCGCCGATCGGTCCGGACGACGACTTCTACGAACTCGGCGGCAACTCCCTCTTCGCCATCCAGATCGTGGGGCGGCTGAGACAGGAGTACGGGGACTTCCCGATGAGTGCCGTCTTCGAGGCGCCCACCGTGCCCGCGCTGGCCTCCGCCATCCGCGCCCACCAGGCGGAGGCGATCGGGCTCGACGAGTTCGAGGCGCTGCTGCGCGAGGTGGAGGGCCTGTCCGCCGACGAGGCCGAGGCCAAGCTGAGGGGTGAGGTGTGACCATGTCAAGAACTCCCGACACGCCCGGTGCATCCGGTACGTCCGGCACGCCCGAAGGCGCCGACACGCCCGGCAGCACGGTCGGGGACGCGGAGACCGACGCCGCGCGGCGGCTGCGGCAACGGCTCGACTCGCTTTCGCCGACCCGGCGCGCCGTACTCGAACGCTCGCTCCGGGAACGCCGGTTGAGGGCCCCAGAGGCCGTCGACCACCGCTCGGCCGCGCCCGCGACCCGCCCCGCGCAGCCGCGCCGCTCCCGCCGCCCGGACAGCACCATGGAGTTCAGCCTGTTCTTCTTCTCCGGGGACGGCAGCGCCGCGGGGCCGGGCAAGTACCGGCTTCTACTGGACAGCGCGCGGTTCGCAGACCGCCACGGGTTCAGCGGCGTCTGGGTCCCGGAGCGGCACTTCGTCGACTTCGGCGGCCTCTACCCCAACCCCTCGGTCGTGGCCGCGGCGCTCGCCGTGGTGACCGAACACGTCCAGATCAGGGCCGGCAGCACCGTACTGCCGCTGCACCACCCGGTCCGCGTCGCCGAGGAGTGGGCGGTCGTGGACAACCTCTCGGGCGGGCGCGCCGCGATCTCCGCGGCCTCCGGCTGGCACCCCGACGACTTCCTCCTCGCACCCGGCGACGGGACAAGCCGCTACCCGCGCCGCAAGGAGGAGATGTTCGAGGCGATCGAGACGATCCAGCGGCTGTGGGCGGGGGAGCGCGTCGAACTGCCCCGGGCCGACGGCACCCTCCAGACCGTACGGACGCTGCCGCGCCCGCTCCAGCACAGGCTGCCGGTGTGGGTCTCGGCCCAGGGCAGCGAGGAGACGTTCGTCCGCGCCGGGGAGATCGGGGCGAACGTGCTCACCGGCCTGGTCGCCCAGCGCCCCGCCGATCTGCGCGACAAGACCGCCGCCTACCGGCAAGCCCGCGAACGGGCCGGGCACGACCCGTCCACCGGCCGGGTCACCGCGATGGTGCACACCTTCCTGTGGCCCGACGAGGACGAGGCGCGGGAGATCGTCCGCGCCCCGCTGACCGGCTACCTGAAGAGCTTCCTCGCCCAACAGGACAGCTTCGGCGGCGAGTTCTCCAAACTCGGCGAGTCCGAGCGGGACGCCATGCTCGCCGCCACCTTCGAGCGCTACTTCGACTCGCTGGCGCTGCTGGGCAGCCCGGACAAGTGCGAGTCGCTGATCGAGGACCTGGTCGACATCGGCGTGGACGAGGTGGCCTGCCTGGTGGACTTCGGCCCCGACCACAAGCACGTGCTCAAGGGCCTGGAACACCTCACCGAGCTCAAGGACCGCTACCGCCCGGCCCTCGCCTCCGCCGGCCCGGTCGAAGGAGAGCAGAACCCGTGACCGAACTCGCGGACCGGCTCGCCGGCCTCACCCCCGCGCAACGCGCCCTCCTGGACCGCCGGATGCGCGAACGCGCCCAGGCGGCGCCTGCCCCCGCCCTCGGGCCGGTCACCCGGCGGGCCCCGGGCAACGACCGGGTGCCGCTCACCGTGGACCAGGAGCGGATCTGGCTCATCCACCAGTTCGACCCCCAGGACCCCGTCTACACCGTCCACTTCGCCTCCCGGCTGCGCGGCGCCCTCGACGCGGACGCGCTCCAGCGGGCCGTGGACAGCTTCGTCCGCCGCCACGAGGCGATGCGCACCACGTTCGAGCAGGACGGCGAGGCCCCCGTCCAGGTCGTGCACCCGAAGATGGACGTGCCGATCCGCCACGTCGACCTGCGGCCCGTACCCGCCGAGCGGCGCGAGGAGGAGATGCTGCGGCTCGCGACCGAGGAGCTGCGCGCCCCCTTCGACATCGTCGACGGCCCGCTGCTGCGGGTGACCCTGCTGAAGACGGCCGACGACGAGCACGTGCTGGTCGGCGCGGTGGACCACCTGGTGTGGGACCGGGGCTCGATGGGCGTCTTCAACGCCGAGATCGCCGAGCTCTACTCGGCGTACGCGACCGGCCGTGAGCCGCGGCTTCCCGAGATCGAGGTGCACTACCCGGACTACGCGCTCTGGCAGCCCCACTGGCTCAAGGAGGAGGTCGCCCGACGCCATCTGCCCTACTGGAAGCGGGCGTTGGCGGGCGCGGAACTGGTGCTCGAGCTGCCCACCGACCGGCCCCGGCCGCCGGTCGCCACCTCCGCCGGCGCCCGCCACCAGTTCCCGTTCACCCCGCGGCTGACCCAGGCGGTGCGCGACCTGGCGAAGCGGGAGGGCGTCTCGGTCTTCGTGACCCTGCTCGCGGCCTGGGAGGTACTGCTGCACCGGCTCTCCGGCCAGGACGACATCGTCGTCGGCACGACCTCCTCCACCCGCGGCCGCCCCGAGACCGAACCGATGGTCGGCTACTTCCTGACCATGCTGCCGCTGCGCTCCACGCTGCGGCCCGGCATGACCGTGCGGGAACTCCTCCAGGCCACCCGCGGCACCATGCTCGGTGCCTTCGACCACAGCGACATCCCGTTCGGCACCCTGCTCGACGAACTGGACCTGGACCGCGACCCCAGCCGCACACCGATCTACCAGTCCTCGTTCATCCTCGTCGACTTCCACCACGAGGAACAGGCGCCCATGGCCGGCCTCACCGTCGAGGAGCTGACCCTCGACAACAACACCGCCAAGGACGACGTGCTCCTCGGCGTGTTCGACGACCCGGCCATCGCCGACGACCGCTTCCACGCGCTCTTCGAGTACAACACCGACCTGTTCGACGACCGCACGATGGCCCGGACGGCCCGCCAGTACCTCGCGCTGGTGGAGCAGATGACCCGGGACGCCGGCACCCCGGTGGCGGACCTCTCCCTCCTCGACGCGGACGAGACGCGCACCCAACTCGTCGACTGGAACGCCACGTCGCGGCCGCGTGAGACGGGCCTGACCCTCGACGCCCTGGTACGCCGCAGCGCCGAGACCGCACCCGACGCGGTCGCCGTCTCCGACGAGCGGCAGCGAGTGGAGTACGCCGAACTCCTCGCCCGCGCCGGGCGCCTCGCCTCCCACCTGCGGGCGCGGGGCGTGACCGAGGAGAGCGTCGTCGGCGTCTGCCTGGAGCGGTCCGCCGACCTGGTGACCGCCCTGCTCGGCGTGCTCATGGCCGGCGGCGCCTATCTGCCGCTCGACCCCGAGCACCCCCGCGCGCGGCTCGTCGAGACCACCACGGACGCCGACGCCCGACTGCTGCTCACCCGCTCCGAGCTGCTGGACACGCTGGCCGACTGCCCCGGCGCGCGGGTCTGCCTGGACACCGAAGCCGCCGCGATCGCCGCCGCGCCCGCCGACCCGCCCCGCCCCGCGCTCGACGACAACCGCCTCGCCTACGTCATCTACACCTCCGGCTCCACCGGCCGCCCCAAGGGCGTGGAGGTCAGCCACCGCAACCTGGTCAACCTGCTGCTCGGCATGGTCGAGGAGACCGGTCTCGGTCCGGGCGACGTACTGGCCGCCGTCACCCCGCTCACCTTCGACATCGCCGGGCTCGAACTCTACGGACCGCTTGCCGTGGGCGGCCGGACGCATGTGGTGCCCCGGGAGGTGGCGGTCGACGGCCGCCGACTGGCCGCGCTGCTCGACGACAGCGGCGCGACGGTCCTCCAGGCCACCCCGGCGACCTGGCAGCTGCTGGTGGAGGCCGGCTGGCGGCCCGGCGGCTCGCTGCGGGCCCTGGTCGGCGGCGAGGCGCTGCCGCCGTCCCTGGCCGAGTGGCTGGCCGACACGCCCGGCGGCGCCTGGAACGTCTACGGCCCCACCGAGACCACCGTCTGGTCGACCGCCCACCGGCTGGACGACGGCACCACGGGGGTCTCCATCGGTCGCCCGCTCGCCAACACCGAGGTCTACGTACTCGACGAGCGTCTGCGGCCGGTACCGGTCGGCATGCCCGGCGACCTCTACCTGGGCGGCGCCGGGGTGGCCCGCGGCTACCGGCGCCGGCCGGCGCTCACCGCGGAGAGCTTCCTGCCCGACCCGTTCTCCGGACGGCCCGGCGCCCGGCTGTACCGCACGGGCGACCGGGCGCGGTTCCGCGACGACGGCACGCTGGTGTTCCTCGGCCGCGACGACGGACAGGTCAAGCTGCGCGGCTCCCGCATCGAACTCGGCGAGATCGAGGCGCACCTGGAACGGCACCCTGCCGTACGCCGGGCCGTCGCGCTGGTCCGCGAGGACCGGCCCGGCGACCGGCGACTCGTCGGCTACGCGCAACTCGCCGACGAGTCGGCCGCCACCGCCGAGGAACTGCGGGCGCACCTGCGCGACGTCCTCCCGGAGTACATGGTGCCCCCGGTTGTCGTGCGACTGACCGACCTGCCGCTCAACAGCAGCGGCAAGGTGGACCGCAGAGCACTGCCCGCGCCCACCGTGGAACGCGCGGCCGGCGCCTACGTGCCGCCGCGCGACCCGGTGGAACTCGAGGTCGCGCACATCTGGGAGCGCGTGCTCTCCGTCGCACCCGTCGGACTGCACGACCGCTTCTTCGACCTCGGCGGGCACTCCCTGCTCGTCCTGCGGCTGATGGCCGAGATCGAGCGGCGGTTCGACCGCCGGCTGCCGATGGCCGCCATCTTCCGGGGCGCGACCGTCGAGCGGTTCGCCCGCATGCTGCGCGAGGGCTACCAGGAGGAGGACGACGTCCACCTCGTGGAGATCCGCTCCGGCGGCTCCGGAGACCCCGTGTTCTTCGCCCACCCCGCCGGTAGCGAGGTGGTCTGCTACCTGCCGTTCGCCTCTCTCGTCGAGGGCGACCGCCCGCTGTACGCCCTGGCGTCGCCACCGCCGTTCGACGGCCGGCTGCCGTTCGACGGCTTCGCCCAACGCGCTGCCGCATACGCTGAGTTGATCCGTGAGGTACAGCCGAGCGGGCCCTACACGCTGGCCGGCTGGTGCTATGGCGGCGCCAACGCCTACGCGGTGGCAGGTCAGCTGGAGAAGGCGGGGGAGCGGGCCCGGGTCGTGATGATGGACGCGCACGCGCCCGCCGTCGTACCGCCCGGTGGCGAACCCGACCGCGCGGAGATCGTCGCGGCCGTCGCCGCCAACCTCCAGTGGGACTACGGCGACACGCCCGAACCGGTCGCGAAGCTCCGCGAGATGACCCCCGAGCAGCACCTGGACCACCTGCTCGCCCTGGCCCGCGCCAGCGACTACCTGCCGCCGGACGCCGGCCGGGACCAGATCCGCGACGTGCTCGACCTTTGGGTCGCCAACCTGCGGCTGCTGTGGAACTTCCGGCCCGAACCGGTCGCCGGACCGGTCACCCTGATCCGCGCCGCCGAGGAGGAGTACGACCCCGCGCCGTCCTGGCGGGAACTGACCGGACGCGACGTCGACGTCCGCGTCGTCGCCGGCAACCACTACACGATGATGCGACCACCGCACGTCGAGGAGGTCGCCCGGGTGCTCAACGACGTCCTCGCCGAGCGGGACCAGGAGTCGCCGGACGGCGGCGGCCCGGAAACCGATGCGAAGGGCGACAGGCGTGCTTGAGCTGCTCCGAGACCCCACCTACATCCGCTACTGGCTGTCGGTGGTGGCCTCCTTCCTCGGTGACGCCATCACCCGGATCACGCTGATCTACCTGGTGGCCACCGAGACCGACAACCCCGTGCTGTACGTGTCGCTCGTGGTCATCGCGCAACTGCTGCCGTTCGGCGTGCTCGGCACGTTCGTCGGGCCGCTGGCCGACCGGCTGCCGGCCAGGGTGCTGATGGTCGGCTCCGACGTGGTGCGGGCCGTACTGGTCCTGCTGATGATCGCCGCCCGCGACCAGCCGACCGTGCTGCTGCTGCTGATCCTGCTCGTCGGCGTCGGCAAGGCGTTCTTCGAGACCGCGCGGATCACCGCCGTACCGCTGATCGTGCGCGGCCACAGCATCCCCACCGCGATCGCCCTCTTCCAGTCCACCAACCACACGATCAACCTGGTCGGCCCCGCGATGGGCGGTCTGCTGCTGGCCATCGGACGCGTCGAGGCGGTCTTTGTCCTCAACGCGGCCACCTACCTGCTGTCGGCCGCGCTGCTGTGGAGCATGGCCGTGCTGCGCGGCGCGCCGGCCCCGGCGGAGGGAACCGAACGTGAGCCGTACTGGCGGGCGTTGCGCACCGGCATCGGCGGGGTGCTCTCGGTGCCCTCGCTGCGCTTCCTCACCGTGCTTCTGATGCCGGTGATGCTCGCGGTCGGGCTGTTCACCACCAACCTCAACACCCAGCTGCTCGCGGTCTTCACCCTCGGCCCGCTCGCCTTCGGCCTGGCCCAGGCGGCGTTCGGCGCGGGCTCCATCGCGGGCGCGCTGATCGGCCCGCCGCTGGTCCGCCGGTTCGACGACCGCCGGCTGATCATCGGCACCGTGGTGCTGTTCGGCGTGTCGATGCTGCTGCTCGAACCCACCGGCCGACTGCGGGACTCGCTCGGCGATCCCGTCGTCCTGGCCTGGTGCCTGCTCGCCGGGCTCGGCTCCGGACTGTTCCAGGTGCCCGTAGCCAACACCCTGCTCAGCGACCTACCCGAACAACTCCGCGGCCGTGGCGTCGGCCTGCTGAACGCCCTGATGATGAACTTCATGATCGTCGGCGTGGTGTTCGGCGGTCTCGCCGCCGACCGCGTCGGCATCGCCGAGTCGATCATCCTCACCGGTGCGCTGCTGCTGCCCTGCGCACTGCTCATCGCCCTCTCCCCGCTGGGCCGCCCACCGCAGGCCAAGGCCGGCACCGGCGCGGAGCGTGACACCACGGAGGTGAGGTAGATGACCGCCGCCGACAAGAACCCCGTTCCGTCGCTGCCCCTCACCCCGGCCCAGCGGCGACTGTGGGCGCTCGCCCAACTCCGCCCGAACGACCCGTTCTTCAGCATCCCCTTCGCCGTCGAGATCGACGGACCGCTGAACGAGGCCGCGCTCGGACGCGCGCTGGACGAACTGGTCCGCCGGCACCCCGCCCTGCGCACCCGGATCGGCCACGACGACGGGTACGGCGAGCCGGTGCAGCGGACGGCGCCGCCCGCCGGTGTGCCCTCTCTCGCGCCTCGTGCCACGTCGGTGTCGGAGTCCGAAGCGACCGCCGTCGCAGCCGAGTTCGCCGCGCGGCCGTTCGACGTCGACGGCGGCGGACTGCTGCGCGTCCGCCTGCTGCGGCTCGACGACACCGGGCACCGCCTGCTCGTGGCGGTCCACCACCTCGTCTTCGACGGCGCGTCCCTGGCCCTGTTCGTCTCCGAACTCGCCGTGCTGTACGAGACGTTCGCATCGGATGGGGAGCGCCCCACCGGGCTGCCGGAGCCCGTCGACTACGGCGCGTACCTGGCCGCGCGCACCGACCGCGACCAGGCGGACCGACCGGAGAACCTGCGCTACTGGACTGAACGACTGGCCGGCGCACCCGAGTTGATCGAACTCCCCTTGACCCGGCTACGCCGCCCCGGCGCGGGGCACGGCGGGGGACGCCGTACGGCGGTGATCCCGCGCGAGGTCGTGGAACCGCTGCGGCGGCTGGCGCGGAAGCGGCGGTGCAGCCTGTACATGGTGCTCAAGGCCGCCACCGACGTCGTGCTCGGCGGATACGGCACCACCGACGTGCTCACCGGCGCCGCCGTCTCCGGACGGGACACCGTGGAGAGCGCGGGAATCATCGGCTACCTCACCCGCCCGGTGGTGCTCCGTGCCGACCTGTCCGACGATCCCACCTTCGACGAACTGCTGGGCCGGGTGCGAGCGGACCTGCTGGACGCGCTCGACCACGCGGACCTGCCCTTCGACGACGTGATGGACACACTCGGCGTGCGCCGGGACGCGGGCCACCACCCCGTCTACCAGGTGACCTACACCCACCAGCCGGCGGCGCCCGTACACCGGGCCGGCCGGGTCGTCTTCCGGGCCGAGGAACTGCGGCTGCCCACCATGAAGACGGACCTGTCCATCGACACCGTCGAACGCGCGGACGGTGCGCTGTTCGCCCTCGTCGACCACCGCACCGATCTGCTGGACGCCGCGGCGGCGGACCTGCTGCTGACCCGTCTGCGGACCGTGCTGGAACGCGTCGCCGCCGACCCCGCCGCGCGGGCCTCCGCCCTGCGACGACCGTCGGACGAGGAGCGGCGACGGCTGCTCGGGGAGTGGGGCGCACCCGCCGCCGTGGCCGCGTCCCGCGAGCCGTCGCAGACCGTGTCCGCACTGCTCGCGGAGCGGGCCGCCGCCACCCCGGAGGCGATCGCGGTGACCGCCGGCCCGGACAGTTGGACGCATCGGCGGCTGGACGCCGCCGCGACCGCGTTGGCCGCCCGACTGCGCGACCTCGGAGTGGGCCCCGAGGTACCCGTCGGCGTCTGCGCGCCGCACTCCTTCGCCCTGGTGGCCGCACATCTCGCGGTGTGGAAGGCGAGTGGGCTCTGCGTACCGCTCGACGCCGCGCTCCCGGCCTTCCAACTGCGACTGGCGATCGCCGACGCCGGCCTCGACACCGTGCTCGCCGATCCAGACGCGGCGGCGCTGCTCGACCACACCCAGGTGCGGGTCGTCGAACTGGACGACCACGCTTGGCAGTTCGATCCGGCGACAACAGGAATCGGTACGACGTCCGACCCCGCCGGCCCCCGCAACGCCGCGCTTCTACTGCGCACGGCGGGTGCCACCGGCGAGCCGCTGGAGGTGGTCGTCGAGCACCGGCAGCTTGTGTCGCGGCTGCGTTGGGCGTGCCGGCGACTGCCCGCCGACGCGCTCGCCGCGATGGTGCCGCTCGGGTCGCCGGACGCGTCGGGAGCGGTGGTCGAACTGTTCGCCCCGCTGGCCGCCGGCGGCCGACTGGTCCTCCCGCCGGGTCGGCCCGCCGACGCACCGGAGCGGTCGCCCGGCGAGGCGGACCCGTGCGGAGCGGTGCTGAGCCCGGCACAACTGGCGGAACCGCCGGAAGGGGTCGACCGCCACGCCGTCACCCACGCCGTCACGGTCGGCGAACCGGTCGCCGCCGCGCAGGTCCGGGCCGCCCGGCGCCACGGGCTCCGCGAGATCCACCAGCTCTACACGGCGGCGGAGACGGCCGGCCCCTGCCTCGGCGGGCCGCTGGACCTCGACGGGGAGCAGGACACCACACGGCCCGAGACCGCCCCTCTCGGCGCGCCCGCCGATGCCGCGGTCCATGTCCTGGGCAGGGACGGCGAGTTGGTTTCCCCGGGAGTGGTCGGGGAACTGCACATCGGCGGGGCCGCCGTGACCCGGGGCTATCTGGGCCGGCCCGGCCTGACCGCCGACCGGTTCCGTCCCGACCCCTTCGCGTCGGAACCGGGCTCCCGCCTGTTCAACACCGGAGATCTGGCCCGCCACACACCCGACGGCCGACTGGAGTTCGTCGCCCGCGCGGAGGAGTGGGTCCGGGTGCCCGGCGGCGCCCGGGTCGCGCTGCCCGACGTCCGGGCGGCGCTGCTCGACCACCCGGACGTGGCCCACGCGGCCGTCGCCGCCCAACTCGACGGCGCCGGTGCCGCCTTGCTGTACGCCGCCGCCGAACCGAGGCTCGGGGCGGCACTCGATGTCGAAGCGCTCCGCCGCCACCTCGCCGAACGGCTGCCGGACCACGCACGACCCGCACGCCTGGAGCTGCTGACGCGGCTGCCGTCGCTGCCCGGCGGTCGGCTCGACCGTGCCGCGCTGGTCACCGCGATCGAGAAGGCCACCGAACAGCGAGCGGTGGCCGGGCAGACCGCCGACCGGAGCCCCGGGCAGACCCCCGCACCGCCCACGGACGCGACCGAGGCGCTGGTCGCGGCCGCGTGGGAGGAGGTGCTGGGCCGACCGGTCGGGCCGGACACCGGCTTCTTCGACGCGGGCGGCAACTCGCTGCTGCTCATCCGCCTGCGCGACCGACTGCGCGCGGCGTCCGGGCGGCGCGTCGAGGCGGCCGACCTCTTCCGCCACCCGACCGTCCGCGCGATGAGCGCGCTGCTCGCCGCGCCGCCCGCCGCCGACTCGCCGGCCGAGTCCGGCGGCTCCGACCGCGGCAGGGCCCGTCGCGGGGCCCTGAGCGGGAGGGCCCGCGCGCGCACGACACCCACTCACAGGAGGACACGATGACGGCGACGGACACCGCCGGAGCGGCGGACCGGGAGGCCGTACCCGAACTCCGGGGCGACTACACCGCGGACGCCGCGGCGACCGCCGCCTTCCTCGCCTCGGTCGAGGACCGCGTCGACACGGAGGGCGGGACGGACCGACCGCCGACGCACGACCCACTGCGTGTCGCCGCCCGGCTCGCACGGCGGCGCTTCGTCGAGCGCCACGCCGACCGGCTGCACACCGAACTCACCGACGGGCGCCGTGCCTTCCCCCGGCTGGACGACCTGGCGGCCGCCGCCGCCCGCGAGGTGCCGGGCCTGGCACCCACCAAGGAACAGCTGGAGGCCGAACGACAGCGCCCGCAACGGGAGAAGGTCGGCCGGGAGATCGACCACGGCATCCTCTTCTGGGGCCTGCTGCGCTCGCCGCTCGCCGGACGCCATCTGATGGAGGCCATGCGCAGGCCCACTCCGAGGGCGCTGGCAGCGCTCTCCGGCTTCCGCGCGACCGGCCGTGCCGACCTCACCACCGTGACGGTCGAGCGGCGCGGCGGGATCGGCGAAGTGACTGTGAACAACGCCGCGTTCCTCAACGCCGAGGACGACCTGCTGGTCGGGGCGCTGGAGACCGCGGTCGACCTGGTGCTGCTCGACGACTCGATCCGGGTCGGGGTGATGCGCGGCGCCCCCATGACCCATCCCCGGTACACCGGCCGCCGCGTGTTCAGCGCCGGCATCAACCTGACCCGGCTGTACCAGGGCCAGATCTCCCTCATCGACTTCTTCCTCACCCGGGAACTCGGCTACATCCACAAGATCCAACGCGGCCTGAGCGTGCCCGACGACGGCCGCGACTGGTGGCCCGAGCCGGTCGAGAAGCCGTGGATCGCGGCCGTCGACACCTTCGCGATCGGCGGCGGGGCGCAGATCTGCCTGGTCTTCGACCGGGTCATCGCCACCGACGAGGCGTACTTCACGCTGCCCGCTCTCCGCGAGGGCATCATCCCGGGCGCGGCGAACCTGCGGCTGCCGAGGGTGGCCGGCGGGCGGCTGAGCCGGCAGGCGATCTACGCCGACCGCAGGATCGACGCCGCGTCCCCCGAGGGGCGACTGCTGTGCGACGAGACGGTCCCGCACACCGGTATGGCGTCGGCGATCGAGGCCGCCGCCGACGGACTCGCCGCCCCCGCCGTGATCAACAACCGCCGTGTGCTGCACGCGCACGAGGAGCCCGAGGAGGAGTTGCGGTGCTACCTCGCCCGCTACGCGGTCGAGCAGAGCCGCCGCCTCCACAGCCCGGACCTGGTGGAGAACCTGGAGCGCACATGGATATCGAGGAGTCGATGAAGCCCGTGCAACCGCGCACCCTGTACCAGTGGTTCGAGGAGTCCGCCGAGCGGCTGCCCGACCATCCGGCGCTGGAGGTCGGCGACGAGGTCCTGAGCTACGCCCGACTGCGGGCCCTCGCGCTCACCCTCGCGGAGCGCACCCACCAGAAGCTCGGCCGCGCCCCAGGCCGGGTCGCGCTCGTGGCCTCCCGGACCGTCGGCGCGTACGCCGGTTATCTGGCGATACAGCGGCTCGGCGCGGGCGTCGTCCCGCTCAACCCGGACCACCCACGGGAGCGCAACCTGGACATCGCCCAGCGGGCCGGGGTGGAGGCCGCGCTGGTCGATCCGGCGTCCGCCGCGCTGTTCGACGTACTGCCCGAGCGGCACCGGCCCGCCGTGCTCGAACTCCCCGACGACGAACGTCCCGAACAGCCGCCGCTGGACGGGATGTTGCCGCCGTCCTCCCACGACGTCGACGGCGAGGCGTACATCCTGTTCACCTCCGGATCGACGGGCCAGCCGAAGGGCGTGGCGATCCTGCACCGGCAGATCTCCGCCTACCTCTCCCACGAGGTGCGGAGGTACGAGATCACGCCGGACTGCCGCACCTCGCAGGTCTTCGGCCTGACCTTCGACGCGCACGCCTTCGACCTGTTCGCCACCTGGGGCGGCGGGGCGACGCTTGTCGTCCCCTCGGCCACCGAGCTGTACCGGCCGGTCGACTTCATCGTGGAACGCCGGCTCACCCACTGGTTCTCGGTGCCCTCGGTGGTACGGGAGGCGCAGCGGCTGGGCAACCTGCCGCTCGGCCGCGCCGTGACGCTGCGCCACAGCAAGTTCGGCGCCGAGCCCGTCACCCATCAGCACGCCGTCCTGTGGCGGCAGGTCGCCCCCAACAGCGAGATCCACAACGTGTACGGGCCGACCGAGCTGGCGATCTGCTGCACCAACCACCGACTGACCGGGCCGAGCGACAGCTGGCCCGAGTACACCGGCGGCACCGTACCGATCGGCGTCATGTACCCGCACATGGAGGGCGTCCTGCTCGACGAGGACGGGCTGCCCGCCGACGAGGGCGAGCTGTGCGTGCGCGGCCCGCAGCGCTTCGACGGCTACCTCGACCCCCGGGAGAACGCCGGGCGCTTCCTCAGCTACGAGGAGGGCGAGGGCCCCGCCGCCGGCTACGACGGATCGCGGCCGCTGACCGACCGGCACTGGTACCGCACCGGCGACCGGGTCCGCCGCCAGGACGGGGTGATGGTGCACTGCGGCCGCCTCGACCAGCAGGTCAAGATCCGCGGCCACCGCGTCGAACTCGGCGAGGTGGAGGCCGTGTTGCGCCGCCACCCACGGGTGGCGGACGTCGCCGTCGTGGCGCTCCCCAGCCCGGACGGCGAGACGGAACTGGCCGCCGCCTACTCGGGACGCGCCACGGACCCCGCCGAACTCGACGCCTGGCTGCGCGACCGCGTGCCGCTGCACATGGTGCCCGCCCGGCTCCGGCCGCTCGACGGACTCCCGCTCAACGACAACGGCAAGACGGACCGCAGGGCCGTGGCGCGGCTCCTCGACACCCGGGAGGGAACATGACGGACACCTCGGCCGCGCTCACGCACTGGCGCACCGTCCTCGACGGCCTGGAACCGCTCGACCCGCCGACCGACCGGCCTCGCCCGGCGACCCCCGACCGGTCCACCTCCCACCTCACCCTGACCGTCCCCGCGACCACCGCCGACACCGTACGGAAGACCGCCGCCGAACACGGTGTCGCACTGCCGGTCGCCCTGCTCACCGGCTACCTGACGCTGCTGGGCCGGTGGGCCCGACGTCACGACGTCGCGGTGGGCGTCCCCGCCGACGGCGACCTGCTCGTGCTGCGCGACTGCCTGACCGACGACGATCCGACACCGCTCGACACCTCCGACGACGCCCACCGCCTGACCTTCGGCCGGCTCCTCACCCGGGTCGACGCCACCTGGGCCGCCGCTCGGGACCACGCCGTGCCGTTCACCCGGCTCGCCGAGCTGACACCGTCCCACGAGCGCCCCTCGGACCGACACCCGCTGGTCCAGGCGCTGTTCGGCGCGGACGTCAAAGGGGCCGGGCAGGAGCGGCCCACCGAGGAGTGGCGCACCGGAGCCGGTCCCTGCCCGCCCGACCTGGCACTGAGCTGGGCCGACGAGCCGCGGACCGGTCTGCGGCTCCGACTGGACTACCCCACCGCACTGTTCGACGCCGCCACAGCCGAACGCCTCCTCCAGACCCTGCTCGCCCTGCTGGCCGCCGCCTGCGAACGACCCGCCACACCGCTGTCAGCTCTCGACCCGCTCACCGACGAGCAGCGCGCCGAGCTGCGGACGTGGGGCGGCAACCCGGCCCACTACCCGACCGGTACCACCCTGCTCGACCTGATCGCCGCACAGACCGAACAAAACCCCGAGGCGACCGCCCTGGTCTTCGGCGACGAGGAGGTCACCTACCGGGACCTCGACCTCCGCGCCAACCGGCTCGCGCACCGACTCCGCGCCGACCACGGCGTCGGCCCCGACGTGCCGGTCGCGGTGTGCCTGGAACGCGGCACGGAACTGGTCGTCGCCCTGCTCGCCGTCCTCAAGGCGGGCGGCGCCTACGTTCCGCTCGATCCCGAACACCCCGTCGAGCGGCTGTCGTTCGTGCTCACCGACACCGCGGCGCCGGTGGTCGTCACCCGCGAGTCGCTGCGTGCGCGGCTGGCCGGAGCCGGCCGGTCCCTTGTCGCCGTGGACACCGACCGGGCGGCGATCGAGGCGGCCGGCGACGACAGCCCGCCGCGCGGCGCCGGCCCCGACCACCTGGCCTACGTACTCCACACCTCCGGCTCCACCGGCACCCCCAAGGGCGTCGCCGTCACCGTCGGCGCCCTCGTCAACCTGCTGCTCGGCATGCGGGACACCTTCCCGGCGCCCGCCACCGAGCGGGTGCTCTTCGCCACCTCGGCCACCTTCGACATCGCGGGCGTGGAGCTCTTCCTCCCGCTGATCACCGGCGGCCGGATCATCGGCGCCGACCACGAGCAGGTGCACAACCCCCGCGCGCTGGCCGCACTCGTCGACCACCACGCCGTCACCCTCGCACAGCTGACACCGTCCGCCTGGCGTCCGCTGCTCGACGCCTTCGACGCCCGCGACGGTGACCGCCGGCCGGCCCGCGAACTGACCGTGTTCACCGCCGGTGAGGCGCTGCCCACCGACCTGGCCGCCCGCACGCTGCGGCTCGGCCGCCGCGTCGTCAACGGGTACGGCCCGACCGAGACCACCGTCTACGCGACCGTGGCCGAGATCCGCGACCCCGAAGGCCCGGTGCCCATCGGCCGGCCCACGCCCAACACCACACTGCGGGTCGTCGACGACAACGGGCTGCCGGTCCCCGTCGGAGTACCGGGCGAACTCCTCGTCGGCGGCGCCGGCGTCGCCAGGGGCTACCTGGGCCGACCCGACCTCACCGCCGAACGCTTCATCGAGCTGACACCGGACCCGCTCGCGCCCGACACGGGAGTCCTCGGCACGGCAGGCGGACCGGGCGGCGGTCGCGGCGCAGGCCGCCACTACCGCACCGGCGACCTCGTGCGGTGGCTGCCCGACGGCCAACTGGAGTACCTGGGCAGGCTGGACCAGCAGGTGAAGCTGCGCGGCTTCCGCGTCGAACCAGGCGAGATCGAGTCGGTCCTCGCCGCACACGAGGACGTCGCCGACTGCGCGGTGAGCCTCCGCGACGACGCGGTACCGGGCGAACGCGTCCTGGTCGCCTACTGCGTTCCGGCGGCCGACCGGGACCTCGAGGTCTCCGCGCTGCGCGAGTGGTGCGGCCGGACCCTGCCCAACTACATGGTGCCCGGCGCCTACGTGTTCCTCGACCGCCTCCCGCTCACCGCCGGCGGCAAGACCGACCGCCGCGCGCTCCCCGCCCCCGGGGACCACCGGGCCGGACCCGCCGTCCGCTTCGTCGGACCCCGCAACGCCGCCGAGCGCGCCGTGGCCAGGGCCTGGGCCGAGGCGCTGTGGGCCGACGAGGTCGGTGCGTTGGACGACTTCTTCGAACTCGGCGGGGACTCGCTGATCGCCACCCGCGTCGCCCTGCGGCTCCAGGAGGAGTTCGGCCTGGAGATACCGGTCCGCGTGCTGTTCGCCCGCACGACCGTCGAGTCGCTGGCGAAGGCGCTGATGACGGCCCGCCGCACCGGCGACTGGCCCGCGGACTGACCGCCCGCGACTGCCCGCGACTGCCCGCGACGTTCCCTTCCCCCCCGCTACCGGAGGCCGAACCCATGAGTGACCAACCAGTACTGCTGGTCGTGTACGACACCGGCTCCCTCGCGCCGACCCGCCTGGCCGAGGCGGCACGGCGGGCGGGCTGCGCGCTGGTCTTCGTCCTCGCGGACAGCGACCACGCCAGGGAGATGGTCCCGACCCTGGAGACGGTCGGGACCGTCGTGCCCACCGCCGGACGGACCGAGGAGGAGACGGCGGCCGCGCTCAAGGCGCTCGACCCGTCCGGCATCATCACCTTCAGCGAGTTCCAGATCGGCACCACCGTCCGGCTGGCCGCCGCCCTCGGGCTGCGCTACCACCAGCCGGCCGACGTCGACTCCATCACCCACAAGGACCGGCAGCGCGAACGGTTCGCCCGCGCAGGCGTCGACGTGGTCCGGCACCGCACCGTTACCTCACCCGAGCAGACCGCGGACGCCCTCGCCCACGTCGGGCTGCCCGCCATCGTCAAACCCGTCGTCGGCGCCTCCAGCCGCAACACCCGGGCGGTCACCTCCCGCGAGGAGGCCCTGGCCGCGGTCGCCGAGGCATTCGACGCCTCCGCGGGCGGGCCGGTGGAGAAGGCCGTGATGATCGAGGAGCTGCTGGTCGGCCGGGCCACCCCGGCCCCTTGGGGCGACTACATCGCGGTCGACTGCGTCGCCGACGGCGACGACGTCCGACCCGTCTTCGTCACCAGCAAGTTCGCCCTCGCCGAACCGTTCCGCGAACGCGGCGGCTACGGCGGCCACTCGGTGGTCGGCGAGGAGGACGAACGCGCCGTACGGGAGCTGGCGTGCCGCGCGGTGCGGGCGCTCAACATCCACGGCGTCGCCGACGTCGAGATCAAGCTGACCGACCGGGGACCACGGGTGATCGAGGTCAACGGCCGGCTCGGCGCCTGGGTCGACGACCTCGCCGTACGCTCCCACACCTCCGACCCGGCGCACGTCGCCGTCGCCGCCGCGCTCGGACTTCCCTACCGGACGCCGCCGATCCGCACGGGCGGCCCGATCGCCTTCCACTACCTGGTCGTGCCGCCCGCCGGAGCCCGCCGCGTCCGCGCGATCCGCAACGTCACGGCACTGCGCCGACTGCCCCACGTCGACCGGGTCGCCGTACTCACCGAACCCGGCGCCGACGTCGACTGGCGGATCGGAGCCCGTGGCAACGTCGCCGCCGTCCTCGGCACCGCCGCCACCCACGACGAACTCGCCGCCACCGTCGCCGCCATCGAGAAGGTGGAGTGGATCGAGTATGAGTGAGTCCACCCCACCGCCCGCCCACCGGCCCGACGGCACCTTCGTGATCTTCGACCTCGACGGCGTCCTCGTCGACACCCAGGACGCCGAGAACGGCGGACTCGCCCACGTCGGCGAACTCATGGGACTGACCGGACTCGGCGACGACCAGGCCCGCTGCCACGAACTGTTCACCGGCAAGCGGATGCAGGAATGCCTCGACCTCCTGGAGGAGATCACCGGCAACCCCCCACCGCCGAACGCCATGCCACTGGCCCGCGCCCGGTGCGAGGAACTCATCGGCGACCACCTGGAACCCCTCGACGGCGTCGCCGACGCACTCACCCGACTGAGCGAACGCCCCGACGTCCTCGGCATGTGCGTCGCCTCCAACAGCCCGCTCGAACTGATCGAGAACCGGCTGGCCAAGGCGAAAATCCTGCACCACTTCGACGGCCTGCTGTTCTCCGCCTACGAGGTCGGCGCCTGGAAGCCGGACCCGAAGCTCTTCCTGTGGGCCGCCGAGAGCGCCGGCCACGACCCCGACGCGTGCGTGGTCGTCGAGGACAGCGCCGTCGGGGTCGCCGCCGGAATCGACGCCGGCATCCGCGTGCTCCAGTACGCCCCCGCACCCGGCACCGCCCCCCACCGCGAAGGCGCCGTCGTCTTCCACACCATGCACGACCTACCCCAC
>NZ_VJYK02000319.1 GCF_007097205.2 Streptomyces alkaliterrae | reverse complement strand
GGCCTCCACACCCCCCGTCCCCTGCCGGTCGCCAAGGCCGTTCCGCCGGCCACCGAGTCCGCCCCGGTGCAGCCGGTCGCGGCGCCGACACCGCGTACCTCGTTTCAGGTCAGCCCGGCCGGGCTTGCCGCCGGTACCGGCGCGGTTCTGGTCCTCGGCGCGGTCTTGGTCTCCCTGCTCCTGGCCACCGCCCTGACCGCAGTGTCTGTCGCGGTCTGCGCGGTCGTCCTGAAGTCCCTGACCACCACTGCCAACCGGCGCAATCGCTGACAGGAGGAAATGTCATGAGCATGCACGTTGCGAGTCTCGCGTTACCGCTGCTGGGCTGGCTCATCCACGGGGGCCTTCTCACCCGCCGCCTGGACCAAGCACGCCGCGACCCGCTCACCGGCCTGCACACCCGCGCCGGATGGACCACCCGCGCCGAACGCCTCATCGCACGCCACCCCGCCGCGCTCGTCCTCCTGGTCGACCTGGACGACTTCAAGCGCCTGAACGACACCTACGGCCACGCGGCCGGTGACGTCGCGCTCCTGGCCACCGCCCACCGGCTGAACGCCTGGTGCGGCCGCCACGGCATCGCCGCCCGGCTCGGCGGAGACGAGTTCACCGCCATCATCACTGACCCCGGCAACGTCCCGGACCTGGCGACGCTGCGGCGGGAACTCAACCGGCCGATCAGCGCCGACGGCCACACCATCCCCCTCGCCGCCTCCGTGGGCGCCTGCGCCGTGGCAGACCTGCCCGTCCGCCTCCTGAGTGACGCGCTCAAGGCCGCTGACCAGGCGATGTACGCCGACAAGGGACACCACCGCCGCAACCCCTAGCCCGGCCCCGGGGCGGCCTCAACCACCAAGTCACAGCCGCCCCGGCGCCAGCACCACAACCAGACCCAAAGCGATCCGGAAGGGAACCACCATCATGCCCGAGTACGCCACCACCCACCGCCCTTGCGGGCACTGCGACGGCCAGGCGACCGCCGCCATCACCACCGGCCGCACCAACCCGGATGGCACCCGTCACACGCTCACCGCCACCTGCCCCCGCTGCAAGGGCACCGGCACCGCCCCCGCCCGGGCCCTGGCCTCGGCGATCGCCCGGCGGTGACCAGCATGACGACCACCGCCCTCCCGGCGGACCTGGACCCGACCACCCTGAACGACCTTCTCAGGGTGGCCGGGCTCCCCGGTTTCGACCGCTGGAAAGAACAGATCAAACGCACCGGCGGCTGCGCCGACCCCATCCACCTCACCGGCACGACCGTCACGCGAGATGCCCGAACCGGTGAGGTCCTGCACTCCTACTCGACCGACAACGAACCTGGTGGTCGATTGCGGGTGGCCTGCGGGAACCGTCGAGCCTCACGCTGCCCGTCCTGCGCCTGGACCTACGCCGGAGACACCTACCACCTCATCCGCGCCGGACTCACCGGCGACCCCAACAAGGGCATCGCCCGGACGGTAGGCACGCACCCCAAGGTGTTCGCCACCCTCACCGCCCCGTCCTTCGGCGCGGTCCACAACCGGCCCGCCACCGGCGTCTGCGCCTGCGGCACCCGCCACCCCGACAACGCCCCCGTCCTGGGTACGGCGATCGATCCGGACAGCTACGACTACGCGTCGGCGGTGCTGTGGAACAACCACGCCGGGGACCTGTGGCGCCGCTTCACCATCTACCTCTTCCGCGAGGTCGCCGCCCGTGCCGGCATCACCCAACGCGAACTCCGCGAAACCTGCCGGGTCTCGTTCGGGAAAGTCGCCGAGTTCCAACGCCGGGGCGCCATCCACTTCCACGCGATCGTTCGCCTCGACGGACCGTCCGGGCCGGACTCCCCGCCCCCGGCCTGGGCCACGGTCACCCTCCTGGACGACGCGATCCGCGCTGCCGCCGCGCGCGTCCTCCTGGTCCTGCCCGGCCGCCACGGTCAGCCGGTCCGGGAGCTGCGGTGGGGGCGGCAGGTGGATGTGCGGCCGATCACCGGGGCCGGTGGGGATGCGGAGCTGAGCGATCAGGCGGTGGCCTCCTACGTGGCCAAGTACGCCACCAAGGCTGCGGAGACCACCGGCACGCTGGATCGGCGGATCGGGGAGATGGCGGAGCTGGACAAGGTTCTGGACCTGCCCGACCACACCCGCCGCCTGATCCGCGCCTGCCGGGACCTGGACGACGCCTTCCCGGACCGCCGGTTGTGGGCGTGGGCTCACATGCTCGGCTTCCGCGGCCACTTCTCCACCAAGTCCCGCGCCTACTCCACCACCCTCGGCGCACTCCGCCAAGCACGCGCCGACTACCGCGCCGCCCAAGAACGCCACGCGCTCGGCCTCCCCGACCTCAACGGCCAGGACGACGGGTCCACGCTCGTGCTCGCGCACTGGAACTACGCCGGACACGGCCACACTCCCGGCGAATCCTGGCTCGCCGCACGCATCCGCGACGACCTCACCCAAAACCGCGAGATCGCCCGCGAACTCCGCAACAACCCCGACACCGAACAGGAGTGGTGACCATGGAACGTCTGCTTACCGTCCAGGAAGTAGCCGAACGGCTCGGCACTTCCGTCCGGTTCCCCCGGCGCCTCATCGAAGAACGGCGCATCGCGTTCGTCAAGGTCGGACGACACGTCCGCATCGCCGAAAGCGCTGTGGCCAGTTACGTGAGGGCGAACACTGTGACGCCTGTTGTGCTGCGTCCGGTCGGCCGGGGGAGGGCTGCTTGATGGCAGGGAAGCGAAAGGGGCGTCGGCCCTTCGGGCGGATTCGAAAGCTGCCGTCGGGTCGGTTCCAGGCTCGCTACCCGGGGCCGGACGGCGTGCTTCGGCCGGCAGACCGTACGTTCGCCACCGTCACTGACGCTGACCGATGGCTCAACAAGATGCGGGTTGAGATCGAGGAAGGTCGCTGGCTTGACCCTGCTGAGGGGAAGACGACCGTTCGCGATTGGGCGGCCCGCTGGCTTGCCGCAGTTTCCCCGCAGCTCAAGCACAAGACCCGGGCGTCCTACCGGTCGCTGATCAACTCGCTCATCAATCCGTCGCTCGGGGACCGTGAGCTGTTGAGTCTCCGGCCGATCACGATCGCCGAGTGGGTCGGCGGGATGAAGACCAAGGGGCTCAGCGCCTCGCGTATCCGCCAGGCGTACCGCGTCCTGTCTCAGATCATGCGGGCCGCTGTCGACAACGACATGATCTCTCTGACCCCGTGCCGGGGCGTGAGGCTTCCCCGGATGCCCCAGACTGAGCCACACATCCTCACTCCACTCGAAGCCTCCAAGGTCGTGCAGAGCGCCGCCAAGCCGCATGATCTCCTGATCGCGCTGCTCGCGTACGGGGGTCTGCGCGTGGGGGAGGCGTTTGCCCTTCGTCGGGTGGACATCGACGTGTCCGGCGGCTTCGTCCTGGTCGATGAGAACCTGGCTGAGGCGAATGGCGCTCTGGTCTTCGACACCCCGAAGTCCCATCAGAAGCGGCTACTTCGGGTCGGGCCGTCGCTCGCAAAGCGACTTGGCCAGCACCTGGAGACCTTGCCTGCTGGAGACGACGCCCTTCTGTTCACCACACCCGGCGGGAAGCCGCTGCGCTACAACCAGTGGCGCAAGGCGTACTTCGATCCTGCGGTGTCGGCGGCCGGGCTGACCGACGTGACCCCGCATGACCTCCGGGCGTCGCACGGAACCTGGGTCGCCGACCGGTACGGCGTGATGACCGCCGCCCATCGGCTCGGTCACTCGAACGCAAGCGTCACCACCCGGCACTACGCTCGGCCTGTTGCGGGTCGTGATGACCAGGTGGCCGAGGCGGCTGACGCGTGGCTTAGCGGGCACGACAACGACGCTGGGGCACGTAGGGGGCACGATGACGATGACGACGGCTCCTCCGGGGCGCTCGTACCCGTGTGACCTGCGACGGAGCATCCCGCCCGCCTGATCGGCGAGAGATCTTGAAAACCGTCGTGAGGTAACCCCTCACCGTGGGTTCAAATCCCACCGCCTCCGCCAGTTCAGCGTAAGCGCTGGTCAGAAGGGGTGCCCGTCCACGACGGGCACCCCTTCGACGTTCCTCCTGTCTCACTCTGTGTCGCGCGTATCCCGCTGTCGACCAGCCCGTGTGTTCCAGGCGTGTTCCAGGACTCGGCGCCGTGGGCCAGGCGCAGGGAGCCCCTCACTTTCCGCCTCGTACAGCGGAGCGGTCATGGCGGAGAAGACGGCTGACTTGCGGTTCGCCGGGGGAAGCGCGACGACCACGTAGAGGTTCACGGGCTCGCGCCAGCGGCCACGGACCTGGACGACGCTTCGGCCCCCGGCGGCCGTCGCCAGGACGCTGAGCGCCAGCGAACCGGCCGCGTCCATCGCGCGCTGGGACGGGCGGAGCTTGCGGCGCCGGTCGCCCTCACGAGCGACAATCAGCATGGTGACCCACTCCACGAGTGCATGCGGCAGGTCGAGTGCGGCAGGATGGATGACCAACGAGGCCCCCGAGCAACGTGATTGAGACGTCAGAAATCTCGATCAACAGCCCGGGGGCCTCGCTCGTTGCGGTGGCCGACAGTCGCCTGATCGGTGGCCATCTCGAAGAAGCTCAGTAATCCACGCTACGAGCAGGAGTCGGGGTTGCAATCAGAAGCCGGGGTAGATCGGACTTGACGTCCATCCAGTACTCCCGAATCTGTCAACCGGTGCGGAGGAACATATCAGTCGCTGCAAGTCAACCTCGAACCTCTGAGGTATCCCAGGGGCAGTGTCACTGATGGGATGTCGTCGAGATCAACCAGCGAGAGAGATCTGGGCAAGCCCTGCTGGCCAGCGGGCACGGAGGACAAGGAGCGCAATGCGCGGCAACTTCAAGCGGGTGACGGTGACACTGGCTGTCGCCACAGGTGTGGTACTAGCGACTGGCACCCCTGCGGCGCAGGCGGCGACGGTCAAGGGCTGTGCGAGTGGATACGTCTGCATGTATCAGAGTCATGAGGACTACCAGAACGGAAAACCCAGCCATCGGTGGTATACCTACGGCGCCCACAATCTGTCTAATCAGTTCGGACGCAAATACATTGCCAACAATCAGTACGGCGGTGCGAAGGTCCAGCTATGCAACGGCTATAACGGCACCAACTGCAGCCGGTCGATCATTCTCCCCGACACCCACGTATATATCGACATCACTCCGATCAACAGCGTGAAGCTCTTCGCGTAGGCCGCTTGGCCGTTCTTGAACGGACATAAAGTCAAGTTCCGGTAGCTGCCACGTTCGAGTTGGGTGGGGTGGCTCCTGGCGGGTGAGACGTACGAAACGGCGGCAGGTCATTTTCACGGTCGCTTTGTCAGTGAACGCTTCACATCCTGCGGTTTGACGGTGATGCGGCTGCTGGTCGGGTGCGTGACGCGGCAGGGCTCCTGGTCGTTGCGGCGGGTGACCTCACTCGCCCACGCGTCGACACAGGAGCCCTGTTTTGTCCCGCGTCGTGGCATGCTCGACGTCCCGTACGAGGTCGTTGAGCACGTCTTCTGGCTCGGCTACGCCCGAAGGCGTGAGCTGAACTCCCGCTGGGGCAGGATGGGCTGCTTCCGCCAGGCCCTGCTGGCCCTGGTGCACCTGCGCAAGAACGAGACTCTGTCCCAGGTCGCCGCGGGGTTCGATATCTCCACCGCGCCGGCCGGTAGGTGAGCGAAACGGTCGACATCCTCGCCGAGCGCGCGCCGAGGCTGCACGAGGTCCTGCGCAAGCCGCCGCCGGAGGGATTCGTCATCCTCGACGGCATAGGTGTTCTTGAATGGCACCTCGTAGACGATCTCGCAACGGTCGGCGGGGATGGCGATGTCGGCGGTTTCTTCCCGGCTGACTGTCGTCGCTGTAGTAGGTGCGCTGGATGGCTGTGATGAGTGCGCCGCGCTGGATGCCGAGGAGGTTCACCTCCTCGGCATTTGCGTGTCGTGGCTCCGGCTGTTCGACCGCGTGGCTGACGGTGACGCCGATCTCCGCCATCCGCTTGACAACTCCGCGCCCGGCAAGCGGCCCGCCCTCCGGTAGGACGACGATGGTTCTGGTCAGGCCGTACGGCTCCCAACTCGTGGAGAGCATGACCGGAGTGCCGTTGCTCAGGAACTCGTACGCGGCAGCAAGAACGGTCAGGGGTCGTTGGTCATGGCAGCACCCCGCCGTGACCCCCAATTCCCCCTCATTCCCCGGTCGA
>NZ_VJYK02000318.1 GCF_007097205.2 Streptomyces alkaliterrae | reverse complement strand
CCCACCCCCACCTCGCCGAAGCCGCCGCCTACGCCCTCGCCTCCGACTACAACCCCACCGACGAGTTCCACCACGGCCTCACCCTCATCCTCACCACCCTCACCCCGGACACGCCCCCAGGCGCGTAGGGCGTCCGGAGTCGTTGCCCTCGGAGAGTACGCAGCTGATCACACCGGCGGCCCTGGGAGGTCGTCGGCCGCACGGTCGATGTTCCATTGGGCGCTGTCCTCCAGCGTCTTGTAGAGGAGGTCGACCGCTGATCCACGTGGAAGGCCGTCACGGATCTGCCGGGCGCGCCGGCGGATCTCGATGTCCTCCTCGTGCGGCTTGCCCGGCGTTCCTGTCCGGACCCCCGCGAAGATCGCTGCCCAGAGGCTTTCTCGAGTGCGCCGCAACAGGCGCTCAGAGAGCCGCGACGCTGACTTGAGTAGTGCGGCCACGAAGTCGACTCGGTCCCAGACGATGTGCTTGGGCAGCTTTCTCAGCAGCGGGACGGCGGCCTCGCCGAGAGCGGTATCACCATTCCGGTAGGGCTCCAGAAGCAGTCCGAGGACACGTTCGTCGGCAGATCCCACCAGCGTCCAGAAGAGCTCCGGGGCATGCAGCTCACGACACCAGGAGTCCTGCCGTGGCTGTGCCAGCCAGTCCCGCACTGATCGCGTGAGGCTCGAAAGCTCCGGGCTGGCGGAGAAGGGGAGCGGAACGGTCCACTTACTGGGCAGCGGATGGAAGAACTCGTCGACCTGAGAGCCCTCCAAGCGCTCAACTCGTGCGCGCAGGAGTTCGACCGCAGCGTCGGCATCGGCCTCTGCGAGGTGGGCGAAGAACTGCTGCACCACGTGACTGCTCAGCGTCGGACGAGCGACCAACTGGTCGAGGAGTACGGTCCGCTGGGTATTCGTCAGGTCGTTCCAGGAGAGGAGGCCGTCGGTCGTGAAAGCCGACCAGAAACGGTCCGGCAGCGGTCCGGCTTCGATGAGTGGATCGGAGGTGAGTAGCGCCAGAGCCGCATCCCTCGCAGTACGCAACATGGCCACGGCCACGTTGAGCGCACCGGCACGCACCACCGGATCGGAATGCTCCGACAGCGCCCGGGTGACATCGAGCACGTCCGCTGTTCCTGCTGACGTTTGACTGACCCATTCCTGGAGTGCCTTGGTGACAGACCAGGCCTCCACTGAGCTGCCGTCGGCGATGATCCTTCGGCAGGTTTCCACGGCGCGGAGTGCGTTGGTCTCGAAGGATGCGGCAAGCACCGGGGGAAGCATGACTCGTACTGTTCCCTCTTGCGCGTCGGCAAGCTCGTCGAGCAGGGCGGGGAACAGGTCGGGGGCTTCCCTCGTCGCCTCCTTGAGCAGTGCGCGGACTCCCTCCGAGTGGTCGGCGAGGACTTCCCGCCCTGTCTCCACCAGGGAGACAAGGAGCGCGGCCGCCTGGTCGGCTGGTCGTGTTCTCAGTTCCTCCACGGCGGCGTGGCGGAGCGCTGCCCAGTAGCTCAGCACTCCTTCCGCCACCTCGGCGTTCTCGGCGCGAGGCACGAGCGCGTCCTCGTAGACCGCGGTGTGAAGGAGGAGCGCCAGCTGGTGTGCCGCGGTTGCGGGCAACGCGTCGATGATGGTCTGCGCCAACCGGCGGACCGGAGTCGTGCCGTGCTTTGCCGACCAGCTCAGCGATCGGCGTGTCTCAAGTGAGGTGAAAGGGGAAGGCCGCGCCTCGTCGACACGAGTCGCCAGTTCGGTGAGGAGCTCGACGTTGTACGGCTCGAAGTCCTCGCCTTGGTGACGAAGGACCTCCCTGAGAGTGGCGGCGGCGACGGTCGCGCGCACCTCGTCCTCGGCCGCGTACTGATTGAGCAGAATCGATGCCGCACGTCGCCGGACCGGTGCCACCGCCTCAGCGTCGACCGCGTACCGCCTGAGAGCGAGAGTCCAACCGTCCATCGTCCGTGTCTCCGCCGTGTTCGAGAACAGGGGATCGAGGAGTGCAAGAGGCATGCGGTCCGCCGGATCGGGTGCGGCTTCCTCCAACCAGTCCGGCAGGGCTTCGAGCAGGATCTCCTGGTAATCCAGAGGCTTACCCGGCGCGTAGGCCGCCAGGTCGAGGAGGATGCGGAGCGGCGAGTCCGGCTTCTGGCCCAGAGCCCGCTTGTCCTCCCGCCCCAGCGACCACAGCAGGTCGTACACGGTACGTAGGTGGTCCAGATCGACAGCCACGGCCTCGAGTACACGCGGCACTTCGCGGATGACGTCGGCTTGGCTGCGGGGTTTGAGCCAGCCGGACTCGTCGCTTCCTTCGTTGTCGGTCGTCGGGTGGGCAAGCGCCCACCGAATCAGGCCGAGGACCCGCTGAGGCTGGAAGGGCGCGACCTTCCGCAGCAGGCGGAAGAGCGCCACGCGGGTATCCGCGCCACCCTGCTGGAAGTCGGCCTCCAAGCCGGCCCACAAGGGGGCGAGCACACTTTGGCGGGAGCGGCCGGCCCTCCATTGCCACTCGACGCGACTGGTGTTGATCAGCGCGTTCGACAGCGCCTCACCGTCCGCCTGTTCCTGGACGTGCCGCAGGTACCCGGTGGGCGAGCCGTTCTCCGGATTGATCGCCGCTTCGGCGAGGAGTACATCCCCCAGCAGGTCGGGGGAAATCCGCACGGAGGCACCGCGCCGGACGAGGACCCTGCTGTCAGTCAGCCTGAGGAGCCGAGGGCTGACTCTGGTGAACGGCATCTGCAGCAGGCCCGCCAACGCCTCCTGGAAGTGAGGAACGTCTACGGCAACAGGCTGTAGTGCGGCCACCGCGTGCAGCAGGGCTCGGTCGTCGTCGGGTTGTTCGGACCCCGACAGAGCGGACTGCACGAACACGTCAAGGAGCAACCGCCGCACATTGGGATGGCTCTGCAGCCTTCGGAGGTCGAGATCTCCTCTGCGCATCGCGATAGCAGCGTTCACCATCAGTAGCGGCGAGTCGGCGGCCAACTGGGCGACAACACGGGCGGAGTGGTCCGCGCCCTCGCCCATGACCTCACGAACCAGTGCCTCTGCCTCTTCGAGCCGCAGTGGAGGCAGTTCCCACCCGGGGACATCTCGCTCATCCAGATGAGCGGCGCGGAGCGCCCGCTGGACCACGGGCCTCCCGTACGGCCGAGTCGCGACCACCATTCGGGCACGGGGGCGAACTCGTAGAACTCCGTTCACGACCATGGCGAGGTCGTCCGCCCGGTCGTGAGCGTCCTCGACGATGACGAGCAGATGATCGATCGTCGGTAGAAGTTCGAACTCTTCCGGGGAGAGCGGTCCAGGCGGCAGCACACGTGTGGTCGCGCGTTGTTCGCGATCGTGCCGCAGGGCGAGTTCGTACAGCAGTCGACTCTTGCCTTGCCCTGCGGCTCCGGTCAGTACGGCGACCCGAGGTTCGCCGCCGCCGCCCGCGAACGCTCTCAGCGCTTCCAAGGTCTCCGTCCGGCCGACCAGTCGGAAGTCATGAGTACCGGGCAGCGGACGGAAGGCCTCTTCCGTGGTCTGCCACACACTGGGCGTCCGCACGCCCAGGAACTCCTGCCGCATGTCGGGGAAGTAGCGGTCCAGCAGCGTGAGCGTCTGCTCACGGGGAAGCCTGGCTACCTCGCGTGACAGGACCTCCGAGTCCCAGATCGTCCACTCGTCCAGCCCGTCACAGATCTTCTGGACGGCGGCACTCGCCCGCGTGGAAAGGAACAGGACACAGCGGTCGACTCCGGCAAGGACGGGGTCAAGCTTCCGGACCGCGTTCCTGAACGAATCCGGATGGAACTTCAGGTACCTCTTGCACTGGATGCCGACGCGCTCCCCGTCAGCCGTCACTACGCGGATGTCGATACCGTGCTGAGGGTCGCCCCTGACCCCGCAGCGCTGGACTTCCCTGGCGTCGGGATACAGCCGTGCGGCGAGCGCGGCACAGAACTGCTCGAACTGATACGCGTCGAGACGGTTGAAGGGAAGCTCTTCCAGGAGGGGTCTGCGCGGGGGAGTCTCGGTGCCCCCGATCCCCAGGGCAGCGCGGAGCCGATCGAGCAGTTCACCCCTGGGAGACGTCACTCCTCGCTCCCAGCGGCTCACTGTCTGCTGCCCGACGCCAAGCGCCCTGGCCAGCTCCCCCTGACCCCAGCCGCGCGCCTCGCGTGCGCTTCGGATCTCGCTGGCTGGAATCTCACCCATGAGGGAATCCTACGCACCCCTGAGTGAAACCTGTCGAGAGAATCCTCTGCTACTGTGGCCGAGGCAACAAAAACGGCCCCTTTCGGGGCCGTCAACCCGAGACGCTCGCGCACTCGGGGGGGTATGGCCACATGCTAGCACGGGCTCCTCCGGCGCGGCATGGTCCGCGGACGCGAGGGAGCGCGCATGGGGAGGACCGCCGTCCTTGTCGACGGCTTCAATCTGTACCACGGCATGAAGAAGCAGCGAGGCCGCCGCTACCTGTGGCTGGACCATGTGGAGTTGGCGTCTCGCCTGCGGCGTCGCGACGAGATCGTCGACGTCCGCTATTTCACGGCACCCGTGCTGGACGATGCTGACGCTGCCGACCGTCAGCGGACCTACCTCGAAGCCCTTGAGGCGCACAACCCCGGTGTGCTGACCGTCGTCAAGGGTCGGTACCAGCGCAAGCGCATGCGTTGTCGCACGTGCGGCGCCGACTGGATCAGCTACGAGGAGAAGGAGACGGACGTCAACATCGCCGTCGCCCTCATGGAGATAGCAGCCGCGGCTGAGGTCGACGCGGTGCTCGTCGTAAGCGCGGACAGCGACCTCTGTCCGGCCGTCCGATCGGCCAGACGAGTGAATCCGCAGCTGACCATCGTTCCGGCGTTTCCACCGCATCGGCGCTCCGGGGAACTGAGCGCACTGCTTCCGTCCGCCTTCACCATCAGCGAGACCAAGCTGCGCCAGTCCCAGCTGCCATCGGTTGTACGCGACTCTGTCACAGGGGCCAAGTACGTGCGCCCCACCTACTGGCAGTAGGGCATCTGCGTCGTGACGGACAGCAGGTCGCCGGGGTTGCTGTCCAGGGCAAACCGGCCTTGCTCGGGGGCCTGCGAGGGTGTGGGGCGCGAGCATGGCCGATGAAGAGTTGCTGGCCGAGTTCGAGCAGCTGGCGCGCGTCGCCGTGAGATCTCTAGAACGTCCCCGCCTGGAGTTCGTCCGCGACACCCTGCGTGTCAGGCCTGCGCCGGACGGGGCGCACGGCCGGATTGTCCAGTGGCTGACGCGTGCCTGCGTCGGGGCGTGCCCGGAACTGTGGCTCCACGATCAGGGGCTCAGGATCGATACCGGCCGGTCTGGCCGCGCCCGCCCCGACGGTGTGCTCGCACCCAGCAACGCCTTCGTCGGCCACCCGGAGTGGGCGGACCCGGCCCTCGCGCTGATGGTCGCGGACATCACCCCGCGCGCCCCCGACACGCCGAGTATCTACGCCGAGGCTGGCATCCCCGTCCATCTGCTCATCGACCGCGACCACTGCACGATCACCGTCTTCTCGGAGCCGGGCAGCGTTCGATACGCGAGGACGCGAACTGTTCCGTTCGGTAAGCCCGTTGACCTGCCGCCTCCCGTCGGGATCACCCTGGACACCGAGCCACTACGGGCATGGGTGAGGTGAGGCGAGTGTTCACCTACCGGGCGTGCACGCCGTGCCGTGAGGGCCAGCGGCTCATCCCGCTTGCCAGCACCCCGCCGACTCCGACGGCACGCCCCGCCCCGGCAGGGGCACGGCGGCACGGGGTAGATTCCCCGTCGGCGCCCGGGGTCTCCCGTGGGCACCGGACGGGCGGCGAGTGCGAGGGGTGTCGAGGTGTCCCAGGACCCCGCAGGGCGGCTGAGTGGGAGCGGCGACAGCCTCTCCGTGCGTGTCACGTGCCGTCTGCTGCCGTTCCGGCCGAACGGCGACCGGGTTCCGGTCGGCTACATGCTGCACCGCTGGGGGATCTGCCAGTTTGTTGCCGGGCCTGGCGGCCTGGTGCTCGGGATTCTGGCCGCACGGGCGGGGGACTGGTGGGTCTCCGTCCCCAGCCTGGTGGTCGGTGCCTGTGCGTCGGCCGTCAGCGCGCTGATGATCAAGGGTCTCTGGGTGCTGCGGAACCGACGCCGCGCCGGCGGGGCCGGGCGTGGCCGACGCGGGTGATGCCGGTTGCCGCGCCGGGGCGGCGCGGCGGGGCGGGGCGG
>NZ_VJYK02000317.1 GCF_007097205.2 Streptomyces alkaliterrae | reverse complement strand
GGCGGGGGCTGGCGGCAGTTGGCCGCGACGCTGGCCGAGCTGCGCCGCTATCCGCTGACGCTGCTGTTCCTGGCCGGCTTCCTGCTGTACAACGACGGCATCCAGACGGTGATCACGCAGGCGTCGGTGTTCGGCTCTGCGGAGCTGGGCATGGACCAGACGACGCTGATCGGGGCGATCCTGCTGGTGCAGGTGCTGGCGGTGTTCGGGGCGCTGCTGTTGGGCCGGCTGGCGCAGTCCTACGGGGCGAAGCGGACGATCCTCGGTTCGCTGGTTGCCTGGACGGCGACGGTGAGCGCGGGCTACTTCCTGCCGGCCGGGGAGGCGCTGTGGTTCTTCGCGCTGGCGGCGGCGATCGGTATGGTGCTGGGCGGCAGCCAGGCGCTGTCGCGGTCGCTGTTCTCCCAGCTGGTGCCGGCGGGCAAGGAGTCGGAGTACTTTGCGCTGTACGAGATCAGCGACCGGGGAACCAGCTGGTTGGGGCCACTGGTGTTCGGAATCGTGTACCAGCTGACCGGCAGCTACCGGGACGCGATCATCTCGCTTGTGGTGTTCTTCGTCCTCGGTTTTGTGCTGCTGTGGAGGGTGCCGGTGCGGCGGGCGATGCTGGCGGTCGGGAACACCCCGCCGGAGCGGATTTAGGCATTCGGCGTGGGGGCGGTAGTGTACGCCTTCGGCCCGCCGGACGGACCGTTACTGCACGCCTCGACACCGTGAACCACGGGTGACAAACCCCAATCGATGTGACAAGGCGGGCACCGGGGGGTACAACAAGGGCGGCACGACGGGCGACGCATCTCCCGATTCGGGAATCATCACCGCCGATCGGACGTTGACCGGATGACGACGACAGCGACACCTGTCCTGTGGGCGACAAGCCCGGGAGGCACAATTCATGAGTGAGCGAGCTCTACGCGGCACTCGGCTCGTGGTGACCAGCTACGAGACGGACCGCGGCATCGACCTGGCGCCGCGCCAGGCGGTGGAGTACGCATGCCAGAACGGCCATCGATTCGAGATGCCGTTCTCGGTCGAGGCGGAGATCCCGCCGGAGTGGGAGTGCAAGGTCTGCGGCTCCCAGGCCCTGCTGGTGGACGGCGAGGGACCGGAGGAGAAGAAGGCGAAGCCCGCGAGGACGCACTGGGACATGCTCATGGAGCGACGTACCCGGGAGGAGCTGGAGGAGGTGCTGGCCGAGCGGCTGGCGGTCCTTCGCTCGGGTGCGATGAACATCGCGGTGCATCCGCGCGACAGTCGCAAGAGCGCGTGAACGAAGGCCGTGGGCTTCGCCCGCGGCGGTAGAACGGCCCGCAGGCCCGGCGTACGCCGGGCCCAGCGGGCTGTCTGCGTTTCCCCTGAGCGGGGGCCGCTCCCCCACGGCCGCGGCCCCCGCCTCGTGTGGTTCCGGTGGGGGCCGCGGTCGTGCGGCGGGTCAGTCGCGGGCGTCGCCCCGGTCCGGGTTGTCCTCCCGCAGCACCTCGCCCTGGACGATCTTGCCGTCCGGGCGGTGGATGTTCGCCTGCTCCTGGGCACGGCGCACCTGCTGGACGGCGTCCCCCAGACCGCTGGAGGACAGCGAGCGGCGGGCGAGGCGGCGCACCAGAGCGGCGGTCGGCGGCAGCACGCACAGCACCCCGGCGACATCGGTGAGCAGCCCCGGGAACATCAGCAGCAGTCCGCCGAGCATGGCCAGCGCGTTGCCGCCGCCGGTCAGGCCGCGGGGCGGCGGCGGGCTGACCGTGGTGCCGGAGCCCTGCTGGATGGTGGCGGTCAGGTTGCTCCAGGCGCGGCGCCCGGCGCGTTTGATCACCACGGAGCCGAGCACCACGCCGCCGAGCAGCACGAGCAGCACTCCGCCGACGCCGACGAGGTCGGCGAGCACGGTCAGCAGCCAGATCTCCAGGACCAGGAAGGCGGCCACGATCAGCGGCAGGAAGCGCCGCCAGCCGCGGGGCCTTCGGCGGGCGCGGCCGGCCGCGCCAGGGGTGTCGTGGGGGCCGCCCGCTCCGGGGCCGGCCTGGTCCCGTCCGGACTCGTAGGGAACCGGTTCACCTGTGGTCATGACTCAAGTGTGCCTGCGGCCGGTCAGGCGCCGGAAGCGGGAGGTGGCTCCCCAGGCGGTGACCCGCCACAGGGCCTCGACGACGATGTCCCGGCTCATCTTGCTGTCGCCGCGTTCGCGTTCGACGAAGGTGATGGGCACCTCGACGACGTGGAAGCCGGCCTGCACGGCCCGGTAGGCGAGGTCGACCTGGAAGCAGTAGCCCTGGGAGGCGACCTGGTCGAGGTCCAGGCCCTTGAGGGTGGCAGCGCGGAACGCGCGGTATCCGCCGGTGACGTCCCGCAGCGGGATGCCGAGCAGCAGCCGGGAGTAGGTGCTGCCGCCCTGCGAGAGCAGCTTGCGGTAGGCGGGCCAGTTCTCCACGCGGCCGCCGGGCACCCAGCGGGAGCCGAGGACGAGGTCGGCGCCGGTGAGCGCGGTGAGCAGTCGGGGCAGCTGCTCGGGCTGGTGGGAGCCGTCGGCGTCCATCTCGACCAGGACGTCGTAGCCGTGGTCGGTGCCCCAGCGGAAGCCGGCGAGGTAGGCGGCGCCCAGGCCCTCCTTGCCCTTGCGGTGCAGGACGTGCACGTGCTCGTCGGCGGCGGCGAGTTCGTCGGCGATCTTGCCGGTGCCGTCCGGGCTGTTGTCGTCGGCGATCAGGATGTGGGCCTCGGGCACGGCGGCGCGGACCCGCGAGACGATCGGCTCGACGTTGTCGGCCTCGTTGTAGGTGGGGATGATCACCAGGACATCGCCCAGTGGCTCCCGGGTTCGCTTGCCGGCCTTGTTCACTGCGGGTTCCCCTTCTGGTGCTTCTTCATCCGCCGCGCGACGGGGCCGACCGCGACCGCGCCCAGCCCGGCCAGGGCCAGGGCCCACTCCGGTGCGGCGCCGACGCGGTCGGCGACGGTCCGCTCGTCGCGCAGCGGGAGGCGTGCGGTCAGTACGTCCTGGGTGAATTCTTCCGTGCGCTGTTTGATGGTGCCGTCCGGGGCCACGATCGCGCTGATGCCGCTCGGGGCGGCGGTGACGATGGCCCGGCCGTGCTCGATCGCGCGCAGGCGGGACATGGCCAGTTGCTGCTCGGGTTGGCCGGTGCGGCCGTAGGTGGCGTTGTTGGTCTGGACGACCAGGGCGCGGGCGCCGGAGTTGACGGTGTCGCGGACGATCTCGTCGTAGGCGATCTCGAAGCAGATCACGTCGCCGAGGCGGGCGGGGCCGACCTGGAGCACGCCGGGCTCGTCGCCGGGCCAGAAGTCGCGGGGCACCCGCTCCAGACGGCTGATGACCTTGCTGAGCTGGTCCCGGAAGGGCACGTACTCGCCGAACGGGACCGGGTGCTGCTTGGTGTAGGAGGCGCCGGGGCCGGTGCGCGGGTCCCACACGATGCCCTGGTTCTCGACGTACCCCTCCCGGGTGGGGTGGTCGACGAGGGCGCCGACCAGGATCGGCACTCCGATCGCCGCGACGGCGCGGTCGATGGCGGCGCGGGCCTGGGGGTAGCGGTGCGGGTCGAGGTCGGAGGCGTTCTCCGGCCAGATGACGAGGTCGGGTCGCGCCACCCGGCCGGCCCTGACGTCCTCGGCCAGGGCGAGCGTCGGTTCGACGTGGTTGTTGAGGATCATCATGGGCCGGCCGAGGAAGTCCATGCCGGGGCGCTGCACGTTGCCCTGGACAACGGCGATGTCCACGGTGTCGGCGGCCGCGGTCGGGACGGGTACGGCGTAGCCCAGGCAGGCGACGGCCAGGGCCCCGGTGGCGGCCAGCGCGGCCGGGCGCGCGCGGCCGGGGGCCGGCCGGGGTCGGCGGAGGGTTCCGGTGGCGAGGAGGGTGACGGCCGCGGCGAGCAGGGTCGCGGTGAGCGCGACGGCGAACGTGACCAGGGGGGCGCCGCCGAGCGCGGCGAGCGGGGTGAAGGGCGAGCCGGTGTTGGCGAACGCCAGCCTGCCCCAGGGGAAGCCGCCGAACGGGACGCGGTCGCGGGCCCACTCCTGGGCGACCCACAGGCACGCGGCCCACAGCGGCCAGGCCCGCAGCCGGGAGACGGCGGCCAGGCCCGCGCCGAGCGCGGCGACGAAGAGGGCCTGGAGCACCGACAGTCCGAGCACGGCGTCCCAGCCGACGACGCTGAGCCACTTGAGCAGTCCGACAAAAAACGCCAGGCCGAAGACAAATCCGGTCCGGGCACCCTGCCGGGCGGTGCGGCCGGAGGTGAGGAGGCTGAGCGCGGCGACGGCGAGCAGCGACAGCGGCCACAGGTCGTAGGGCGGGAAGGCGGCGGCCAGGGCGAGACCGGCGAGGGCCGCGAGCACGGCGCGGGGGGCGCCGGCGCTCAGGCGTCGCCACAGGGCGGCCGTAAGGCGGGCGGGCAGGCGCCGGCGCGGCGAGCGGGCGGCGGACGCGGTGTGTCCGTCGGCGGAGGCGTCGCCGGGGGCCGGCCGGGCGGTCGCGCCCCGGTCGGTGTCGGCGGTGGTGTCGGAGCCCGTCGGCACGGTCTTCCCTGGTTCGTCGAGTGGTGGACAGCGACCGTACAACGGCGGTGGGGCGCCTGTGGCCCCCGCGTCGTCGACAAGTGGGGCATGTCTCGTGTGCACGGGGTTGCGCGCGGGTACGGTCCGCCGGCGCTGGTTCCACGATACGGGGCACCGGACGTGATGATCGCCCTCGCCCGGCGGCGGCCGGGGCCGTCGGTACCGGGAGCCCGGGGCCGTCGGTACCGGGAGCCGGGCCCGCCGCCCTTCGGGCCGACCTGGGACCCGCTGGCTGCGGGTCTGCGCAGAGCCGTTGTCTACTGAGCGGCCGGGCCCCGCCCGGGTCGCACCCGCCGACCAGCCGAAACCTTCCGCCCCCGGGCCGCTGGCCCTGGACCTGGCTCTCTGTGGCGGCGTGCCTCGCTGGCAGTCCGCGTGGCCCAGCGGCGTTCGACGGCTTGCGCGGTGGTTGGTGGTCGGGCGTCTCGCGTGGTGGACCCGCTGAACCTACCCGGCACCGGCGGCCGCCTGTCAACACTCGTGTGAGCTGCGGTTTCCTGACGAAGTAGCAGGTCAGAGTGGCGACAGGCGGGGTGCGCCGGGTGTGGGGTCAGTCTTCGTTCGGCGGTATGGCGGGGCCGGAGATCACTCGATCGGCCGTCGGTGGACGGTGCGGCCCGCGACCACGGTGGCCAGGCAGACCGGCAGCTCGCAGCCGGGCGTGAGGTCCGGCAGGCCGGGCGTGCCCGAGCGCGGATCGGTGGACCAGTTCGCGACGCGGGTGTCGGGTGCCTGGACGACAAGTTCCCCGGTCCGCCACACGGCGTAGTCGGCGGGGGCGCCGGGGACCAGCGTGCCGGCGTCGTCCTGCCCGATGGCGCGCCAGCCGCCGCGGGTGTGGGCGGTGAAGGCCCCGCGTACGGAGATGCGGTGTTCGGGGGTGTGGTGGAAGGCGGCGGCGCGGAGGGTGCCCCAGGGGTCGAGCGGGGTGACGGGACTGTCGGAGCCGAAGGCGAGCGGGACGCCGGCGCGCTGGAGTGCGGCGTACGGGTTGAGGGTGCGGGCGCGTTCGACGCCCAGCCGGCTTGTGTACATGCCGTCCTCCCCTCCCCAGGCGGCGTCGAAGGCGGGCTGGACGGAGGCGGTGAGAGCGAGTTCGGCGAAGGCGTCGATGGTCGCGGGGGTGAGCATCTCGGCGTGTTCGACCCGGTGGCGCAGGGCCCGGACCCGGGCGAGGGAGGTACGTGCGGCGGCCTGGCGCACGCCTTCGGTGACGGCGCTGAGGGCGGCGTCGCCGATGGCGTGGAAGCCGGCCTGGAGTCCGGCCTCGGTGCAGGCGGCGACGTGGGCGGCGACGGCCTCGGCGTCGAGGTAGGCGTTGCCGGTGTGTTCGGGGCGGTCGGCGTAGGGGGTGTGCAGGTGGGCGGTGTGGGAGCCGAGGGAGCCGTCGACGAAGAGGTCTCCGGCGGCGCCGTGGGCGCCGAGTTCGCGGATGCGACGGGCGTCCTTCGCCGAGGTGACCGCTTCGGCCCAGTAGCCGACGACGCGTGGGCCGTCCTGTTCGGCGGCGAGCGCGAGGAGGGCGCGCAGATCGTCCTCGCTGGAGATGTCGGGGCCGGCGCACTCGTGCACGGTGCCGATGCCCAGCTCGGCGGCGCGGCGCAGCGCGGCGCGCTGGGCGGCCTCCCGC
>NZ_VJYK02000316.1 GCF_007097205.2 Streptomyces alkaliterrae | reverse complement strand
GCTGGGTGGGGGTGGTGACGCGGCGTCGTCCTGCCTGCGGGTGCTCGAACCACTCGGTTCGCGACGCCGGTGCGCGACCGGGTGTGCGAGGGTGTTGCCGTACCGGCCCTGACCAGCCGGGATCGAGTTCGGCCGCGCGGTGTGCCGGGCGGGCGCGGGCCCGCCGCCCGTGGCGGCCGTCGGCGTGAGGGGGGACCGTGGCTTCGTGCGCGGCGGACGGACGGGGCGTCAAGGCTTCGGAGGGACGGCGGACTCCGCCGGTACCGAGCCGACGGCGTGCCTGGCGAGCCGGGCTGCTCGTCGCAGCGGTGGCGGCCGGCCAGCAGCTGATGCTGGCAGTGGGCGCGGGCGGCTGGTTGCCCGGATGGCAGCCCTGGCCACTCCTGCTGCTGGCGGCCCCGCTGCTGTGGTGGGGCCGCGACGCGGCCGGCGCCCCGCCTGGACGCACGCCGGGCACCGGGCGTGGTCGGCTGGCGGACACCGCGACGGCACGGGGAGGCCGCGCCGGTCTTCGACTGTCGGACCGGTGGCTGGGCGCGGTGGGTCTCGGCACGGTGCTGTCGCTGACAGTCGCGGTGTGGGCGGCGTTGCAGGACCACGAGCCGTGGATCGGCCATGAGGAGGCCGTCTACGCGAACAAGGCGCGCTCGTGGACGGCCGACGGTCCGCCCGACGCGGGCTGGGGCCCCTACCGGCCGCCGGGACTTCCGCTGCTCGGGACGATCGCCCTGCGTGTCCATCCGGACGTCGGCGCGCTGCGGACGGTGACACTGCTGCTGGCACTCCTCACACTCACGATCGTCTGGCTGGTGGCCGCGCGCTGGACCACGCCCGTGCGGGCCGCGCTGGTGACGCTGCTCGTGCTGAGCGGTCTGGGGTTCCTGCGCCGGATGCCGGAGTTCCTGACCGACATCGGCGCCACCGGACTGCTTCTACTGGTCGTCTACCTGGTGACGAGGGCTCAGGAGAGGCCCGAGTCGCGGGCGCTGCTGTTGCTGCCGCCCGTCGTGCTCGCGGCCTTCTACCTCCGGTACGGCGTCGTCGGGAACCTGTGCGCGATCGGACTGGCGGCCCTGCTCGCGTACGGCCCACGGGCGTGGGCGGCGCGGGCCCGGGACCTGGCGGTCGCTGCCGGGCTCGTCCTCCTCGGTCTGCTGCCGCACTTCATGCAGGCGACGGCACTCACCGGCTGGCCGCTCGGGCTGATCACCTGGGCGACGTCCCAGGCGGAACGCTCGTTCATCGGTGACGGTCTGCTCTACTACCTCGCGATCTTTCCTTATCGGCTGGCCGGTGACCTCGGTGCGGTGGTGATGGTCGCCGGCCTGGCGGCGGCGGTGGGCGCGGCACGACGGCTCCGGGCGGCCGGCGCCTGGCGGCGCCCGCCACTCGGACGGGATCGGAGTCGCCGAGCGGCGCGATCCGAAACCGGGCGGCCGCCTGGTCCTGGGCAGCGGTCCGAGCCTGGGCAGCGATCCGACGACCGGTCTGCGGTCAAGAACCGACCGGGTGTCGAGGACCGCCGGCAGGTCTTCCTGGCCGCGACCGCCGTGCTGCTGCCGGTCGTGCTCGGGACGGCCACCGACGGCGAGCCGCGCTTTGTCTATCTGTCGGTCGTGTTGCTCACCATCCTCGGTGTACAGGCGTTGGCGACATGGGCGGGCGACCGGCGGCGCGCAGTGCTGGCCGGCGTCGCCGGCATGGCCGCGCTCACCGTGCTCGGAACGGCCCAGGTGGTGGCCCACGGTGCGATGCCGGGACCGACCGGGCAGAACCGGTCGACGGTACCGGTCGCCCGCGCGGTGGCAGCCGAGGCGGACGGGCGGCCGTGCCTGGTGGTCACCGGCTATGTGCCGGAGACCGGCTGGTACTCGGGCTGCGACGCGGTGACGTACCGGCAGTACCGACGGCTGCCGGAGCGGCCGCCGGCCGACCGCGTCGTGCACTTCGTCCGCTACGAACGTGGGCGGCTTCAGCCGGACGCGGAGGGTGTGGCGCGCCTGACCGAAGGACTGCCCTCGCGGACGTGGCGGCTACCCACGGACGGTTCACTCGGCATCGCGACGATCGTGACGCTCCGCTGAGTCGCACGTGTGTGCGGGCGCCCAGCGGGCTGCGCGGCCGCTGGGTCCTCGCCCGCCGAGGACTCGCCCGCTGGGCCCTTGTCCGCTGGGCCCTTGTCCGCTGGGGCCTTGTCCGCCGGGCTCCTCGCCCACGGAGCCCGGGCCTGGCGTGCCCTGCTCCCGACGAGCCGGTTCCCGGCCGGCTCCTCGGACCGTTTCGACGCGGACCGGGCGCCGAACCACGGCCCCACCTCCTCTCCGCCGCTATGTTGGAGACGGGGCCATCGGCAGCCGTCGCCCGCCCAGCCGACGTCGGCACCGGTGCGCGACGATCCGCCGGCGCGGCCACCACACTCTGACGCCTGCTCAGCTCCGCCACTCGACGGAAAGACACGCACGCTGATGGAAGCCGCCGCCGTCACCACGCTCGCCGACCAGCTCAGGACCCGGCTCGACGAGAGCGCCGTACCCGGTCGCGCCGAAGGGGAGAAGCGCTACCTCAAGAGCGACCTCGACCATGTCGGTGTGCCCGTGCCCGCCATGCGCCGTATGGCGAGGTCCTTCACGCGCGAGTATCCGGACCTCGGCCGGGACGAGGTGATCCGACTGGCAGAGGAGCTGTGGTCGCGGCCCGTGCACGAACACCGCTCGCTCGCCCTACTCGTACTCGACGCCCATGTGCACCTCCTTGTCCCGGACGACATGACGCTGCTGGAACGGTTGTTGCGCCAGTGCCACACCTGGGCGCACGTCGACCTGCTCGCCCCCATGGTGGCCGGCCGTCTCCTGCTCGCGCACCCGGAGGTCGAGCCCGTCGTACGGCGGTGGGCCGCCGACGAGGAGCAGTGGGTCCGGCGCGGCGGACTGCTCTCCTTCCTCCTCGGGCTGCGCCAGGAGACCGAATTCCCCCGTTGGTTCCCCGTCTTCGGCGAGGTGGTCGATCCGCTCCTCACCGACAACCGGTTCTTCGTCCGCAAGGCGATCGGCTGGCTGCTGAGGGAAGGCACCAAGCACCACCCCGAATCGGTGGTCCGTTGGCTCGCGGACCGCTTGGACCGGGCCTCCGGCCTCACGCTCCGCGAGGCCGTCCGCCGACTCCCGGAATCCGATCGCACCCCCCTTCTGGCCGCCCACGCGGCCCTTCATCCCCGCCTCCGTCACTGACCGACGCCCACGGCCCCGCTGTCGCGCGTCGCCGGACGTCGTGCCGCGGCCGGGCGCCTGCGCGCACCTGCTGGGATCGAGTCATGCCGAAAAGGTAAGCCCGGCCGCTGACATCGCGCATCCGCCCGCTCCAGCCTGTGGATAACTCGGTGCGCCGTCTTCTCGTCAGGCGACGCGCGGCTCGGCGCGGCCTCCGCGCAGGCGCACGGTCAGCGCCGCCAGGCCCTGGAGGGGGATGGAACTCAACCGCTCCGGCGCACCGACCGGCGTCACGTCGGGGAAGCGGCGGAGGAGTGTTCGCAACGCCGTGGCGGTCTCCAGTCTGCCGAGTTGGGAGCCGACGCAGTGGTGCGGCCCGTAGCCGAAGGCGACGTGCTCCGGCCGGGGAGTCCGGGAGTGGAGGAACTCGTTCGGGTGACAATGGGTTTGGGGGTCTCGGCCGGAGGCGAAGATACCGGCGAGGACGGGCTCGCCCCGGCCCACCTCGACGTCGGCGATGATCGTGTCCGCCACGGCGTAGCGCAGCAGAGCGTGCCGGATCGGCGAGGAATGCCTCAGCCCCTCCTCCACGACGTTCTCCCAGACGTGTGGGTCCTCTGACGCCAGTACAGCCGCCAGCTGCGCGGGGCGGGTCAGCAGGGCGTGGAGGGTGTTCACGATCGAGTTGACGGTCGTCTCGTGCCCCGCGATGAGTAGGAGGTAGATGGTTTCGACGAGTTCTCTGTCATCAAGTCCGTCGCCGTCGTCCCGTGCGGCGATCAGCTCGCTGGTCAGATCCTGGCCGGGAGCCGTCCGCTTCGCCTCGACCAGAGCCGCCACCTGGTCGAAGACCTCCTCCATGGCGCTGTGCGCGCTCTGCGCGGCGCTGCCGTCCCGAGGCGGACTGACCAGCCGCTCGAAGGGGTCGCGCAGTTCGGCCACGACGGAGTCGGGCACACCGAGGAGTTCACAGATGACGCGGATGGGCAGTGGCCGGGCGTAGGTCTCCCGCAGGTCCACGATCTCGTCCGTGCCGGCCTGGCCGAGGTCGTCCACCAGTTCCTCCGCGATGCGCTCCACGCGCGGCGCCATCGCGGCCATGGGGCTGCGGGAGAACGCCTTTGCCACCAGCGTGCGCAGCCGTCGGTGATCGGCCCCGTCCTGGTGGAGCATCGCTGCACCGCGCACCAGCGCGATCAGCTCCCAGTCGTCGTGTATACGACCGTTCGTCAGCTCCGGCCAGTGACGTGGGTCCTTGCTGAGGTCGCGACTGCCGAGCACAAGGCGGCAGGTCTCGAGGTCCGTCGCAGCCCAGGCGGCCACCCCGCCCGGCAGTTCCACCGGGACGAGGGGCCCCAGAGCGCGCAGCCGCTCGGCCTCCGCCACGGGGTCGGCGTGCGGGTCCAGGGGGAACAGGCGGTGCTGTGACAGGCGCACGGGTCCTCCACGGCTCGGCGGCTCGACTCCAGGGGCGCCGACGTGGCGGGCGCCGAGTCAACCTTTCCCGAGCCGCCTGACCGTGAACCTCCGCCGCCGGTCAGCTGTTCGGGCGGGAGGCGAGGGCGTGGGCCACGAGAGCGTTCGCGTGGCCGTGCCCGAGACCGTGCTCCTCCTTGAGCCAGTTGACGAGTTCCATGTGCTTGGTCAGCGGGGAGGAGCGGATGACCTCCAGCCATTCGTCGACCGGCCGTCCGTACTTCTTCTCGATGGAGGGGAAGTAGCTCGCGGGACCCTTCGCGGGCTTGGCGGTCATGCTGCACGTCCTTTCGCTTGCGGCGTCCCTGGGCGAGCCAGGGGCGGGAGGCGGAGAGTCCGCCGTCATCCGATATCGACGGGTGAGGCGCCGCCTTCTCATCGCGGCCGGTGGTGGTCTGGCTCACATTACGTGCTGCGGGGTGCGTCAGGCGGTTCGGTCGTGGCGCGGTAGGGCGTCAGGACTCGCGGAGGGCCGAACGGTAGGGCGTCAGGACTCGCGGCGGGCCGAACGGGTAGGGCGTCAGGACTCGCGGCGGGCCGAACGGGCCCGGTTGCCGCAACCCACCGTGCACCAGGCCTGGTCGCGGCGGCGGGCGAGGAAGTACATGCCGCAGCTGGGGGCGTGGCAGCGCCGCACCCGTGCGCGGTCAGGTCCGGCCGTGACGGCCAGCGCCTGCCGGGCGATGCTCCCGTCGACGGGTCCGCCCGTCTCCCGCTGTTCGAGGTTTCCGTCCGAGGTGAGGAGGAAGGTGACCGGCGCCGTCTCGGCGCGCTTGTTCAGCTCGGCGCGTACGTGCTCGTCGGGGGCGGCGTCGCGGGAGGCCGCTTCGAGAGCCTGCCTGACCAGGCCGCGCAGAGGGGTCAGCTCCTCGATCGGTAGGGCCGCCAGCCGGCGGTCCGCCACCCGCTCCCGCCAGGACGCGAGGAGCTCCACGTCGGCGAGCAGGTCGATGTCCCGGCGCGCCGGTCCGGTCTCGCACACCACTGTGTTGGCGAGGTCGAGGACGGCGTTCTCCCCGACCCACGGCATCTGGCGCAGGCTCCGGGTCGTCATGTCGCCACGGTACTCGACTACCGGATTTGCTGACCAGATCCCGTGAGTCCGCAGTGTTCGCGTGGTACGTTCTACTCACGGATTCGGTTTCTCAAATCCGTGAGATCTTTCAAGTGGGAGGACAGCCGTCATGAGTGCCACCATCGAGTACGTACGCTTCGAGACCGACGACCCCGCCGAGCTGAGCGCACACCGCGACCAGCTCGTCGACCTGCTGCGTGAGCGCTACCGGGACGACTTCCTCGGCGCCCACCTGGGCCGCTACGAGGACGGCAGCATGATCGACCTCATCGTCTGGGCCTCGCCGGAGGCCGCACAGCGGGCGGCGCGGGAGATGCCGTCCGATCCGGCCGCCGGCGGCTTCTTCAGCCGGATAGGCACGGTCCACGAGATGCGCCACGCCGAGGTGCTGCACACCGCCTGAGTACCGGGGCGTGCCCCGGGGCCGCGCGGGAGTGGCCGAAACCGGTCCGCCGCGCCCCTCCCACCTCCTCTCACCCGCC
>NZ_VJYK02000315.1 GCF_007097205.2 Streptomyces alkaliterrae | reverse complement strand
AAGTGGAAGGACGGGGTATCAACATATCTGGCGTTGACTTTTGGCACACTGTTGAGTTCTCAAGGAACGGACGCTTCCTTCGGATTCCCTTCCGGGCTTCCTCCGGGCGCTTCCCTTCGGTGTTTCCGACTCTATCAGACTCTTTTCCGTTCCGTTTCCGGCCCGGATTCGAAATCCGATTCCCCTCTTCCACCACAAAGCACCACGCCGACGTTCGCACGCCAGCATTGCCCTGTATCGCAGAGAGGAGATTAGTCGGGTGCCGCCCGCGCTCTCGGCGCCGGGCAGGGGTATGACAGTACAGGCCCCGTCGGACCGAGGCAAATCGATTCCCCGCCGTCGGCCGCAGGCCTCTCGGGGCCCGTGGCGCCCCCGGTCTGACGGGTGTCTTCCCCGCTGGTCGCGGGCGTCTTCCGGCTGGTCCCGTCGCTCGGCCCGGTGCTCTCGCGACTGTCCGGAATCAACGCTTCCGATGACTTAGGCTTCTCGGACGGCACGCGCCCGCGCACGTGGGAGCCACGTGCCAGCACGTACTCGCCCCTTGGGAGGCTTCCCATGACCACCGTGACGTCCCCGCTCGCCGGACGTGTCATCGGACTCGCGGCAGTGCCCGACCCGGTGTTCTCCGGCTCCATGGTGGGGCCCGGTACCGCCGTGGATCCGCTTCCCGAGCCCACCGTGGCCGTGGCGCCGGTCGACGGCATCATCGTCTCCCTTCATCCCCACGCCTTCGTGGTGGTGGACCCGCTCGGGCACGGGGTCCTCACCCACCTTGGTATCGACACCGTCCAGCTCAACGGCGACGGCTTCGAGCTGGTGGCCGCGAAGGGCGACACGGTGCGCCGCGGCGACCCGGTCGTGCGGTGGGATCCGGCCGCCGTCGTCCGGGCGGGCAAGTCGGCGGTGTGTCCGGTGGTGGCGCTGGAGGCGACCGCCGACGCCCTGTCGGACGTACTGATGGACTCGGCCGTGCGCAGCGGCGACACACTCTTCAACTGGATCTGACCAGTGACCGGGTCCGACCAGGAACCGGATCCGACCAGGCCTCCCCTATGAGACAGCCCTACGAGCGGGCCACAGCGCCGTGGCCCGCGACACGAATAGCACGACGGCGGTGGGCAGCCACCGCACGGACCGGAGACGGGTGAGATGGACGCAAAGCTTCGAGGCGTCGGTGTGAGCCACGGTGTGGCGATCGGCGAGGTACGCCACATGGGGACCGCGGTGCTCGAACCGCCGGCCAAGCAGATCGACCCGGACGACACCGAGCGGGAGCAGCAGCGGGCCCGGCAGGCCGTGGAGGCGGTGGCCGCCGACCTCAACGCGCGCGGCAACCTGGCCGGCGGTGAGGCGCAGGCGGTGCTGGAGGCGCAGGCGCTGATGGCGCAGGACCCCGAGCTGTTGGCCGACGTGGACCGGCGCATCACGGTGGGCAGCACGGCCGAGCGGGCGGTGTACGACGCGTTCGCGGCCTATCGGGCGCTGCTGGCCGGGGCCGGTGAGTACTTCGCCGGTCGGGTCGCCGACCTGGACGACGTGCGCAACCGGATCGTGGCCCGCCTGCTGGGTGTGCCGATGCCCGGCGTACCGGACAGTGACGAACCGTTTGTGCTGGTCGCCCGCGACCTGGCGCCGGCCGACACGGCGCTGCTCGACCCGGCGCTGGTGCTCGGCTTTGTCACCGAGGAGGGCGGGCCGACCAGCCACAGCGCCATCCTGGCCCGGGCACTCGGCGTTCCCGCCGTGGTGGCACTGCCCGGCGCCGGTGAGCTTGTCGAGGGTACGGTCGTCGCCGTCGACGGCAGCACCGGTGACGTGGTGGTGAACCCCGACGAGGAGGAGCGGGCGGCGCTCGCCAGGGCCGCCGAGGAGCGCAAGGCCGCGCTGGCTGCGGCCAGTGGCCCTGGTGCCACGTCCGACGGTCACAAGGTGCCGCTGCTGGCGAACGTGGGCGGTCCGGCGGATGTGCCGGCGGCGCTTGAGGCCGGTGCGGAGGGTGTGGGCCTGTTCCGCACGGAGTTCCTGTTCCTGGACGACAGCAAGAGCGCTCCTTCCGAGGAGAAGCAGGTCGCGGCCTACCGCCAGGTACTGGAGGCCTTCCCCGAGGGCCGGGTGGTGGTCCGGGTGCTGGACGCCGGCGCGGACAAGCCGCTGGACTTCCTCACTCCCGCCCACGAGCCGAACCCGGCGCTGGGCGTGCGCGGTCTGCGCACCCTGCTCGACCACCCGGAGGTGTTGCGCACGCAGCTCACCGCGCTGGCCAAGGCCGCCGAGGGTCTGCCGGTGTACCTGGAGGTCATGGCGCCGATGGTGGCGGACCGCGCGGACGCCAAGGCGTTCGCCGACGCGTGCCGGGAGGCCGGTCTCCAGGCGAAGTTCGGCGCGATGGTGGAGATCCCGTCGGCGGCACTGCGGGCGCGCTCGGTGCTGCAGGAGGTCGAGTTCCTGTCGCTGGGCACCAACGACCTGGCCCAGTACACCTTCGCGGCCGACCGGCAGGTCGGCGCGGTCTCGCGGCTTCAGGACCCGTGGCAGCCGGCGCTGCTCGACCTGGTGGCGCTGTCGGCGGAGGCGGCCAAGGCCGAAGGCAAGAGCTGCGGGGTGTGCGGTGAGGCCGCTGCCGATCCGCTGCTGGCCTGTGTGCTGACCGGTCTCGGCGTGACCAGCCTGTCCATGGGCGCGGCGGCCATCCCGTATGTGCGGGCGACCCTGGCCAAGCACACGCTGGCGCAGTGCGAGCGGGCCGCCTCGGCCGCCCGTGCGGCGGACAGCGCGGAGGAGGCCAGGCGCGCCGCGCAGGCGGTGCTCTCGGGGGAGTGACCGCACGGGCCCGGCCGCCCGACCCGGCCGTCGGCCCGTAGGTCTGTCGACCCTCCGACCGGCCGCCCCGCGCAGTGCGCGGGGCGGCCGGTCGTCGTCTGTCGGCGTTCATCGGTCGGCGTTCATCGGTCGGCGTCCGGCAGGAAGAAGCCGGCGCGGTGTTCCACGCCGGGTTCCGGGGCGAGGGGTTCTCCGGTGTACGGGTCGGTGCAGTAGGCGGTGAAGACCTCGGCGGTGGTGAGCGGGCGCAGTCGGCTGCCGACCAGCCGCCAGCCGTGTACGACCTCGCTTTCCCGGTGGGTGCTTCGCAGCACCACGCCGCCGGTGCCCAGCGTGGTGATTCCGGCGGCGAGTACGAGGGCGAGTGCCAGGGCCGCCTCCCTGTTGATCTCGACCTCGCCGGTGGTCCGGTCGTCGCCGGTGTGCAGGGCGGCAGTGAGCGACTGGCCGCCGGCGGCGTCCGGCAACCGTACCGAGCACACGAGGTGGTGTCGGCCGGCGCCGGCGCCGAGCAGCAGTCCGCCGATCAGCTCGACCGCGCGGTCGCAGGCGTCTCGGAGGGCGGGGCTCGGGTCCGGTGTCAGCGTGCCGGGCGGGGCCTTGGACTGGTCCGGGCGGTTGTCGGGCTCCGGCCTCCGCCCGGCGCGGCGGGCGGCGTCGGCCGCACGAAGGCGGTCGATCAGTTCGGTGAGTCGTTGGCCTTGGTAGGTCAGTACGGGATGTTGTCGGTCGGCGGTGTAGCGGGCGCGGGCGGCCGCCGTGTCGGGGTCGGTGCCCGTGGTGGCGCAGTAGCGCGCGTAGTCGCCCGGGTCGAGCAGCGTGACCCGGACGTGTTCCGTGCGGGCGGCGAGGGCGCGGAGCAGGCCGTCAGTCTCGCGTCGGTAGGCGTCGTAGCGGTCGAAGCGGAAGCTGCGGTACCGGCGCATTGTCGCGAACGCCCGCTCGTCGGGCAGGAGCGCGACCGTGGTCGGCGCCTCGCGGCGGAGCAGTCGGCGCGGCGGGCGGCGCCTGGAGCGCGGTGAGCGGCGGGTGTTCCGGGCGGTGGTCGACGAGGTGCGGCGTGCCATGGTTTCCCCCTGGCTGAGGCGATGTGGTCGTCACTCACCGTAGCCAGGGGGTCTGACAACCGGCGTCGGAGCCCGGCCCGGTCAGCGGGCCGCGGCGCGTTCGCGGCCCAGCGTCTCGTAGAAGCGCAGCAGTTCCACGTGGTCCACCGAGCCGGGGTTCACGGCCTTCTCCAGCGGGGTGCCCTGGAGGAGGCGCTTGACGGGTACCTCGAGGCGCTTTCCGGTGAGCGTGTGCGGTACCGCGCTGACCTCGATGATCTCGTCGGGGACGTGTCGGGGGGAGAGTTCGGCGCGGATCGTGGTCTTCACCTTGTCGCGCAGCCGGTCGTCGAGGCGGGCGCCTTCGGCGAGGTGGACGAACAGCGGCATCCAGTAGCCGCCGTCGGGCTCCTCGACGCCGATGACCAGGGATTCGCGGATCTCCGGCAGCCGTTCCACGGCCTCGTAGATGTCGGCGGAGCCCATGCGCACGCCCTGGCGGTTGAGGGTGGAGTCGGAGCGGCCGTGGATGATCACCGAGCCGCGGGAGGTGAGGGTGATCCAGTCGCCGTGGCGCCAGACGCCGGGGTAGGTGTCGAAGTAGCTGTCGTGGTAGCGGGTGCCGTCGGGGTCGTTCCAGAAGTGGACCGGCATCGAGGGCATCGGCCGGGTGACGACCAGTTCGCCGACCTCGTCGACGAGGGGCTTGCCCTGCGGGTCCCAGGACTGGAGGTCGGTGCCCAGGCAGGCGGCCTGGAGTTCGCCGAGGTGGACGGGGAGGACGGGCACGGCGCCGGCGAAGCAGCTGCACACGTCGGTGCCGCCGCTGACGGAGGCGATCCAGAGGTCCCCGTCGGGGCCTGCCACCTCGTCCCGCAGCCAGCGGAAGCCGTCGGGCGGCAGCGGTGAGCCGGTGGTGGCCACGCATCGCAGCCGGGACAGGTCGAGGTCGCGGCCCGGGTGGACCTCGGCCTTCCGGCAGGCCATCACATAGGCGGCGGAGGTGCCGTAGAACGTGGCCTCGGTGAGCTCGGCGACCCGCCACTGGGCGTCGGTGCCCGGATATCCGGGGCTCCCGTCGTAGAGGACGACGGTGGTTCCGGTGAGCAGGCCGGAGACGAGGAAGTTCCACATCATCCAGCCGGTGGAGGTGTACCAGAAGAACCGGTCGTCGGGGCCGAGGTCGCAGTGGAGCGCGAGCTGCTTGAGGTGTTCGAGCAGGATGCCGCCCTGGGACTGGACGATGGCCTTGGGCAGGCCGGTCGTCCCCGAGGAGTAGAGCACCCACAGCGGGTGGTCGAAGGGCACCTGTTCGAAGACCGGTTCGACGTCGGCGGAGGTGAGCGCGTCCCATTCGAGGGCGCCCTCGGGCGCGGCGGTGCCCAGCAGCGGTACGTGGACGACGGCGCGCAGCCCGGGCATCTCGCGTCGCAGCTCGGCGACGGTCTCGGCGCGGTCGTGGGACTTGCCGCCGTAGCGGTAGCCGTCGACGGCGAACAGCACGACGGGTTCCACCTGCTGGAAGCGGTCGAGGACGCTGCGGGCGCCGAAGTCGGGGGCGCAGGAGGTCCACACGGCGCCGACCGCGGCGGTGGCGAGGAGGGCGATCGCGGCCTGGGGCACGTTGGGGAGGTAGCCGCTGACCCGGTCGCCGGGGCGCACTCCGAGCGTGCGCAGTTCGGCGGCGAGTGAGCCGACCTGGCGGCGCAGTTCGGCCCAGCTGACCGGGGTGACCCGCTGGGTCTCGTCGATGTGCAGCAGTGCCGGCTGTTGCGCGCGATCCGGGTTCTCGCCGGCGCGCAGCGCGTGTTCGGCGTAGTTGAGCGTGGAGCCGGGGAACCAGGTGGCGCCGGGCATCCGGTCCTCGCCCAGCGCGGAGCGGTACGGGCTCGCGAAGCGGACGTCGAACCACTCGGCGATCGCCTGCCAGAACGTGTCCAGTTCCTCGACCGACCAGCGCTGGAGTTCCGCGTAGGAGGTCGCGGCGTCGCCCGGGCGGGGGGCGGGGGCGGCGTGCCTCTCGGCGGCCCAGCGGTGGAAGCGGGTGAGCTGGGCCTGCTCGATCCGCTCGGGACCCGGCCGCCACAGGGGTTGGGACTGTTCTGCTGCGCTGTGCGCTGCGCTCATCGAGGCTCCCGGCTCTACGCGTCGTGTGCGTGCTCCGCGCACGTGCGAGGTGTGTGCGCGTGACGCGGGGTTCCAGTGGACGATGCCATGTGATCGTCCACGACACCAGAGTGGTCCGCCGGGGAGGGCGTGGTGGTGCCGCAACGAAGGGCGTTGTGGGGGTGAACGTGAGTTGAACGTGACCGTTGCCGCGGGCCTCCCGGTGGCATGGTGACGTCCATGGATTCTGGAGTCCCCCGCTGGTCGGGGCGGCGG
>NZ_VJYK02000314.1 GCF_007097205.2 Streptomyces alkaliterrae | reverse complement strand
ACAGGTCCCGCACCCACCCCCCGAGGACTCACCGTGGATCCGAAGACCGTCTCCGCCCTGAACAGGCTGCGTCTCGTCAGCATGCCGGAGGCCATCTCCTGGCTGCTGCTCATCGTCAGCTCGGTACTGAAGCGCACCACCGACTTCAACGCGGTCCCGGTGGTCGGCGCCGTGCACGGCTTCCTGTTCATCGCCTACGTCCTGGTCTGGCTGGACGCCTGGAACCGCGCGAAGTGGCCGCTCGGCCGGGCCGCCCTGTACTTCGGCCTGTCGCTCGTGCCCGGCGGCGGCTTCTACGCGGAGAAGCTGCTCCGCCGCGAGGTCGCCGAGGCCGCCGCCCCGGCCCCCGCCGCCGAGCCGCAGCCGGCGGCCAAGCAGTGATCGTCGCCTTCTCCGTGACGCCGCTGGGCGTCGGCGAGGACGTCGGGGAGTACGTCGCCGACGCCGTGCGGGTGGTCCGCGAATCCGGACTGCCCCACCGTACGGACGCCATGTTCACCAGCGTCGAGGGCGAGTGGGAGGAGTGCATGGACGTCGTGCGCCGGGCGGTGGCCGCCGTCGAGGCGCGGGCGCCCCGCGTGTCACTTGTCCTCAAGGCCGACATCCGACCGGGTGTCACGAACGGCCTAACGAGCAAGGTGGAGACCGTGGAGCGGCACCTGCGCTGAGGCGGCGCAGGTCGCGCCGCGCGGCGGCACATCACAGAGGTGGTCCGGCGAACTGACGCCGGGCCACCTCTTCGCCTCACCCCGTTCGACACACACCGACCGGTCCCTTTTGCTGAGAGTTGTCGCGATTCTCGGACGGAGGAGGGACCGTGGGGCTGCCGGCCTACGACTACGAGACCTACAGCCGCCTCGCGGGTCCGCTGACCGTGCCCGACGGGGGCCCCTACCGGGTCCGCTACCGCAGTCTGCTCTCCCGGGAGCCCAACCGGGTGCGGGCCGTCCTGCTGATGACCGCCGCGCCGCTGCTGTCCGGCGTCTTCCTGCTGTGGCTGGTGTGGCCCTCGCACTGGACGGACCGGGAGAACGCGCCCGGCTACCTGGTCGCCGCCGACACCGTGATGCTGGTGTGCATCGGCCTCATCGAGCTGTTCCGGCTGCTCAACGTGGTCTCGGTGGCGCACGCCACGATGGTGGCCCGCGACCCGGTCCCGGTGATCCCCGAACCCGGTACCCGGGTGGCGTTCGCGACCACCTACGTACCGGGCAAGGAACCGATCGAGATGCTCCGTGCGACGCTGGAAGGCGCCGTGCGGATGCGCCACGACGGCACCCTGCACGTGTGGCTGCTGGACGAGGGCGACGACCCGCAGGCGCGGCTGCTCTGCCGCGAGCTCGGCGTCCACCACTTCACCCGCAAGGGCGTACCGGAGTGGAACACCGAGTCCGGGCCGCACCGGGCGAGGACCAAGCACGGCAACTACAACGCCTGGATCGCCATGCACGGCGAGGAGTACGACTTCCTCGCCGCCGTCGACACCGACCACGTACCGCTGCCGAACTACCTGGAGAGGATGCTCGGCTACTTCCGCGACGCGGACGTGGCGTTTGTCGTCGGCCCGCAGGTGTACGGCAACTACGTCAAGCCCGTCACCAAGTTCGCCGAGTCCCAGCAGTTCCTCTTCCACGCGCTGATCCAGCGGGCCGGGAACCGCTACGGCTCGGCCATGTTCGTCGGCACGAACAACGTGGTGCGGCTGAGCGCGCTGCGGCAGATCGGCGGCCTGCGGGACTCGATCACCGAGGACATGGCCACCGGCTTCGAGCTGCACCGCACCCGCAACCCGGCGACCGGCCGGCGCTGGCGTTCGGTCTACACGCCGGACGTGCTGGCCGTCGGCGAGGGCCCGGAGTGCTGGACGGACTTCTTCACCCAGCAGATGCGCTGGTCCCGGGGGACGTATGAGACGGTGCTGAAGCAGTACTGGCGCCGACCGCACCGCTTCTCGCCCGGCCGGCTGCTCAACTACTCGCTCATGCTGGCCTACTATCCGATGAGCGCGGTCACCTGGCTGCTGGGCGCGCTCAGCTGCACGCTGTTCCTGTGGCTCGGCGCCTCCGGCACCCAGGTGACGGCGGCGGTGTGGCTGATGCTGTACAGCGACGTGGCCGCGCTCCAGATCGGCCTGTACGTCTGGAACCGCCGGCACAACGTCTCGCCGCACGAGCCCGAGGGGTCGGGCGGGCTGGCCGGCATGGCGATGTCCGCGATCTGCGCGCCGGTCTACCTGCGTTCGCTCGTCGCGGCCGTCTTCCGCAGGGACTGCCGCTTCGTGGTGACCCCCAAGGGCGAGACGGCCAGCCCCGACCGGCTGAGCACCTTCCGCATCCACCTGTTCTGGGTCGTCGTGCTCGGCAGCGGCTTCGCCGCGTCCGTCGTCCTGGACCACACCCACGTCGCCATGCGCACCTGGACGGTGCTCGCACTGGTGATCGCCCTCACGCCCGTCGCCATCTGGTGCTTCACCCAGTACCGCGACCGGCGGGAACGCCCGGCGCCCGAGCCAGAGTCGGCGCCGGCACTCGTCACCTCCACCGCCACCACGACCGGGAGCTGACCATGCCCTACCGTCCGAGCGCCCGTATGAAGAAGACCCTCATAGGCACCGGCATAACCGTGCTCCTTGCCGGCCTCAACGCCCCCGCCACCCTGGGGTTCGCCAAGGAGCGCTACCACGAGTACCGGATCAACCAACCCGAGTACAAGGCGCAGTACGGGTCCTGGCAGCTCGTCGACGTGCCGCCGCAGTACCGTACCAACGCCATCCACGCCGCCCTGCTGCACACCGGCAAGGTGCTGCTGATAGCCGGCTCGGGCAACAAGCAGGACCGGTTCGACGCCGGCAGCTTCGACACGATCCTGTGGGACCCGAAGGACAACAGCTACACCAAGGTGGCGACGCCGGAGGACCTGTTCTGCGCCGGCCACACCCAACTCGGCGACGGGAAACTGCTCGTCGCCGGCGGCACCGCCCGCTACGAACAGCTCGGCGACAACGTGAAACGCGCCGGCGGCGGGATGATCGTCAAGAACGAGAACCCCGACAAGCCGCACACCTTCCCCAAGGGCACCCGCTTCCGCGCCCCCGACGGCACCGAGTACGTCTCGGACTTCCCCGTCGTGGTGCCCAGGGCGAAGAAGGAGACCGACGAGGACGGCGGCGTCACCGTCACCGCCAGCGAGGCCCGGGTGTTCGTCGAGGCCGTGAAGGAGGGCCGGGCGTCGGTCACCGCCAAGCCCGCCCAGTACGAGATCGTCGGCCTCAAGGGCAAGGACGCCGACAACCTCTACGGCCTCGCCGAGAAGCTGACCCTGGACGACCAGGACTTCCAGGGCATCCGCGACACCTTCGAGTTCGACCCCGTCGCCGAACGGTACATACGGGTGGACCCCATGCGGGAGGCCCGCTGGTACCCGACGCTGGTCACGCTCTCCGACGGCAAGGTCATCTCCGTCTCCGGCCTGGACGACATCGGCGAGATCGTCCAGGGCGACAACGAGATCTACGACCCGGCGACGAAGAAGTGGACCGCCGGCCCCAAGCGGTACTTCCCGACCTACCCGGCGCTCTACCTCACAGGCGAGAACCAGCTGTTCTACTCCGGTTCCAACGCCGGTTACGGGCCCGCCGACAAGGGGCGCGACCCCGGGATCTGGGACCTGAAGACCAACAGCTTCACCGTCGTCGACGGCATGACCGACCCCGACCAGCTGGAGACCTCCAGCTCCCTGCTGCTGCCGCCGGCGCAGGACGCCCGGGTCATGGTGCTCGGCGGCGGCGGGGTCGGCGAGTCCCGCAAGTCCACCGCCCGCACCGCGATCGTCGACCTGAAGGAGCGGACCCCCGCTTACAAGGAGGGCCCGGCGCTGCCGCAGGGCACCCGCTACCTCAACAGCGTGATCCTGCCCGACGACACCGTCTTCACCACCGGCGGCTCCCGGGACTACCGGGGACGCAGCGCCAGCGACATCCGCAGGGCGCAGTTCTACGACCCGGCGAAGAACGAGTTCCGCGCCGCCGCCGACCCCTCGATCGGCCGGAACTACCACGCCGAGGCGCTGCTGCTGCCCGACGGCCGGGTGGCCACCTTCGGCTCCGACCCGCTCTTCGCCGACAAGGCCAACACCCGGCTCGGCACCTTCGAGCAGCGCGTCGAGGTCTACACGCCGCCCTATCTGCAGGGCGGCCGGGCCGAGACCCGGCCGGTCATCGGCACCGGGCCCGAGCGGCTGGTGCCCGGCCGCAAGGCGGTGTTCCAGACGAAGGACGCCGACCGGATCGCGAAGGTGCGGCTGATCCGGCCCAGCGCCGTCACCCACGTCACCGACGTGGAGCAGCGCTCGGTGGAGGTCGGCTTCGAACGGGAGGACGACACGGTGCGGCTGAGCGTGCCGGGCGACCGGGCGCTGCTGCCGCCCGGCTGGTACATGCTCTTCCTCGTCGACGAGGACGGCACACCGTCCGAGGCGAGGTGGGTGCACCTGCCCTGACCCGTGCTCCGGGCGGGGACGGGCGTCCGTCCCCGCCCGGGCCGTTCACTCCGCTTCCGGGGCGTCAGCCGGCCTCGGCGGCGGCGTTGCGAGCCAGGCCGAGTGCGTAGTCCGGCCACCACCTGCCGGCCGGGGGCCCGCCCCGGCACTCGCCGTCGGACTCGCCGGGGCGCTTGATCCACAGATAGGCGTCGACGAGCGGGTCCCCGGTCTCGAAGGTGGGGGCCCGGCCCAGCGACCGGCCGGGCGGGTTGCACCAGTCGTCCTCCCGGCCGTCGCCCAGCGGGCCGCTGCCGTTGCGGCTGGAGTCGATGACAAACGTCTTGCCGTCCAGGGCCTCGGAGATCCGGCGGCCGTAGCGGATGACGTCCCGGTCGCTCTGGAAGTTGGAGACGTTGAGCGAGATCCCGTCGGCGCGTTCCACGCCCGAGGCGCGCAGCGGATCGACCAGTTCGTCCGGGTCGGTGATCCAGCTCGGGTTGCCGGCGTCCAGGTAGACCCGCGTCCGGGGCTGCCGCTTGAGCCGGTCGACGGCCTCGCCGAGCAGCGCGGTCCGCTCGGCGTGGTGGACCGGCGGGGTACAGCCGTCCACGAGGTGCGGTACGGCGTCGGGTTCGAGCACCACCAGCGCGGGGTGGTCGCCGATGCCCTCGGCGAACTCCTCCAGCCAGGTCCGGTAGGCGGCGGCGTCCGGGGCGCCGCCCGCCGAGTACTGGCCGCAGTCGCGGTGCGGGATGTTGTAGGCGACGAGCACGACCGTCCCGCCGTCCCGGCGCGCGCCCTGGATCGCGCGGTGGATCTCCGGGCGGGGGTCCTCGCCGGAGGGCCAGACGGCCGCCGCCCGGTCGGCGATGCGGCGCAGCACCCGGGCGTCGTCGTCGCGGCCCTCGGCGTGCCAGCGCCGCACCTGGCGGGCCGCCTCGGAGCCGGGATCGACCCAGAACTCGCCCTTGGCGTCGGAGGTGCGCTCCGGCAGCCGCTCGGGGGCGCCGTCCGGGCCGCCGCCCCCGCAGCCGGCCAGCAGGACGGCCGCGGCGAGCGCGGCGAGCGTACGGGCGGCTGGGCCGGGCATGCGGCTCCCCTCGGATCAACGGCACCGGAAGTCCGACCAACCGTGACACAGCGGACGTCCACCGCCGGGGAGGACACCGCGCGGCCTTTCCGCCTGTCCACGGAACGAGATGGGGATATCCGCCATACGGCCGTCGCCCGGTAGGGTGCTACGGGTGTCCAAGCCGCTCAGCCTCTCCTTCGACCCGATCGCCCGAGCCGACGAGCTGTGGAAGCAACGCTGGGGTTCGGTACCCGCCATGGCCGCCATCACCTCGATCATGCGCGCGCACCAGATCCTGCTCGCCGAGGTGGACGCCGTACTCAAGCCGTACGGGCTGACCTTCGCCCGCTACGAGGCGCTGGTGCTGCTGACCTTCTCCAAGCACGGCGAGCTGCCGATGTCCAAGATCGGCGAGCGGCTGATGGTGCACCCGACCTCGGTCACCAACACGGTCGACCGGCTGATGCGCGCCGGACTGGTCGACAAGCGCCCCAACCCCAACGACGGCCGCGGCACGCTCGCCTCGATCACCGACCGGGGCCGCGAGGTGTGCGACGAGGCGACCCGGGACCTGATGGCGATGGACTTCGGGCTCGGCACGTACGACAGCGAGGAGTGCCAGGAGGTCTTCGCGCTGCTGCGCCCGCTGCGGGTGGCGGCAGGCGACTTCGTGGAGTGAGCTGACGGCCGGGGCCGCCGGGGCCGCCGGGGCCGC
>NZ_VJYK02000313.1 GCF_007097205.2 Streptomyces alkaliterrae | reverse complement strand
GCCGATCGAGGCCCCGCCGCCCCACCACGCCGATCCCGACGTGGTCGCCCGCCTCGCCAGGGCAGCCGACCGGCCGCTGCTGGTGGTGCTCGACGCGCCCGAGGAGATGCCACCCCATCTGTCCCACGCGCCGCGCCGCTGGGCTCTGGGTACCGCCGCCTGGCTGCGCGCCTCCGGCGCCCGCCTGGCACTCGGCTGCCGACCGGAGTTCTGGGAACGCCTCGGCCCGCACTTCCCGCCGGACGTGCTGCACCACCCCGCCGAGGTGCCGCACAGCCCCGCCGAGGGGTCGCACCTCCCGGCGGCGCACCTCCCGCCGCACGTTCCGCTCGCCGATCCGCCCGAGGGGCACCCCCTCACCCTTCGGATACTGGAACAGCTCCAACCCGTCGAGACGCCCGCCGCCCCGCCCGGCCGCCACGAGGTGTTCGAGGCGTGGCTGGCCCTGCTCTCCCTGCGCATCGCCACCACCGTCGGCGCGGGCCGCCGCCCGGCCCTCCGGGGCGGCGCGCTGCGGCGCCTGGCGGCCGTCGCCGCCGGCCGGCTCCACCTGGCTGCTCGCCGCTGCCTCGGCCCCGGCCGGGGCGCGCTCGACCAGCGCGCGTTCGAGACGGTGTTCCCCTGGCACGGCGGCTGGGCCGGTGCCGTCCTCTCCCTCGACGTGCTGCAACCGGCCGGCGAGGGCTACCGGTTCACCGACGAGGAGTTCGGCGACTGGCTCCAGGGCGTCCATCTGGAGGTCGACGAGGCCCTGCGAAACCTGGTGCACAGCAACCCGCAGCCCGGAGCCGTTCCCGTCCCGGGACACCGCATGGGCCCGGTGGCGGAGGCGCTGCTGCTCGCGCACCACCACCGAGGGGCCGGCGGCCTGCTGCCCCGGCTCAGGGAACTCGTCGACGCCGTGCACCGCGAGGGCGACCAGGGATGGTGGGCCGCCCGGCTGCTGTCCCGGACGCTGCGCGGCGTGCCGGACGCCACGCCCTACCTGCCCGTACTGCGCGCCCTCGCCGCCCGGCTGCTGCGCGCCGGCGAGCACCCGGACTTCCCGCCCGCGTTCTGGTCCGCGCTGCGGCTGCCCCTCGACGCCCGGACGGACCTGCTGCGGCAGCTGCTCCCACTCGACCCCGCCCAGCCGGGCGGCCGCCGCTTCCTCGACGTCGCCGCAGGGCTCCTCGCCGCCGATCCCGGCGCCGTACAGCCGCTGCTGTGCCGCTGGTTCGGGGACGAACGACCGCTGCGGGCGCCGGGCGCGACCGTGGCCACCGCCGCCGGCGCCCTGCTGCACACCCACCGGGGCCAGGCCACCGACTCCCTGACCGAGGCCCTTGTCGCCGCCCTCAGCACCGCCGGCGGCGCCCACGCCGGCGAACTGCTCGACGAACTCGCGCACGACGAACCGGCCGCGCTCAGCCGCGCCGTGCGCCGCTGGGCCGCGGACGACCGTGCCGAACGCCGCCGTGCCGCCGCGGCCCGGCTGCCCGCCCTGGCCACCGTGCCCGGCGCCGACGCCGACGAACTGACGCGCGCGGCGAAGGAGTTGCTGCGCCGCGCCGACGACACCGGGGAACTGCACCCGCCCGCCTACCGCCAGCTGCTCGGCCGCCCCGCCAGCCGCTCCTCCTATCTGACCGCCGCACTGCTGCGCTTCGCCCGCGACCCGTACGACGACGGACTCACCCACGCTCTGGTGCGCACGCTCCACACCCACCCGCGGCAGGTCCTGACCGGCTTCCGGCACCGGCTCTGCGGGCCGGCGACCGCCTCACGGGAGAGCGCCACCGCGCTGCTGACCGCCCTCGCCGACGTCCGCGTCCCGGCGCTGGCCAGGCAGGTCGCCCATCTGATCGCCGAATACGCGTGCGGCCGCCCCGACGAGGCCGCCGAGCCGGTGGCCGCGTTCGTCGAGCGGCGGTTGGCGGCCGGTGCGACCGCCCGCGCCACCCTGCTCCCGCTCGTCGAGGAGCTTTCCCGGCTTCCGAGCGCCGCGCTCCGGGCCCGGCTCGGGCGCACGCTGGCCGCCGCCGACGGGCCGCTCGCCGGTGAACTGCTGGAACCGCTGCTCGGCGCGGAGGCGGAGGCACCCGTCCGGGAGTCCGTCCTGGCCGCCGCCGGGGGAGCCCTCCCGCTGCCCCGGCGGCCGTCCCACCTCGCCACCCGCACGCGCGGCTGAGGCACCCGGGCACCCACGGCCAGTGCCCGGGCCGCGCCGGAGTGTGCCGCTCCGGCAGGGGCGGGCAACCCCCGGGGCCCGCAGCATGGCAGTCTTGGGAACGGCAGATCCATGGCGCATTCGGCGAGGAGCGGGCACAGTGCAGCGCTGGCGTGGTTTGACGGACATCCCCGAGGACTGGGGGCGCAGTGTCGTCACCATCGGCTCTTACGACGGAGTACACCGGGGACATCAGCTGATCATCGGCAAGACGGTGGAGCGGGCGCGCGAACTGGGCGTCCCCGCCGTCGTCGTCACCTTCGACCCGCACCCGAGCGAGGTGGTACGTCCGGGCAGCCACCCACCGCTGCTGGCCCCCCACCCGCGCCGCGCCGAACTGATGGCGGAGCTCGGCGTGGACGCCGTGCTCGTGCTGCCGTTCACCCCCGAGTTCTCCCAGCTCTCACCCGCCGACTTCGTGGTGAAGGTGCTGGTCGACCGGCTGCACGCGAAGGCCGTCGTGGAGGGCCCCAACTTCCGCTTCGGGCACCGCGCCGCCGGTGACGTCCACCTGCTGGCCGAACTCGGCCGGGACTACGACTACGAGGTGCTGGTCTTCAACCTCTACGAGAGCGGCGAGGCCGGCGGCGGCCGACCCTTCTCCTCCACCCTCGTCCGGGGCCTGGTCGCCGACGGTGACGTGGCCGGCGCCGCCGAGGTGCTGGGCCGACCCCACAGGGTGGAGGGCGTGGTCGTCCGCGGCGCGCAGCGCGGCCGGGCTCTCGGCTATCCGACCGCGAACGTCGAGACGCTGCCGCACACCGCGATCCCCGCCGACGGCGTGTACGCGGGCTGGCTGAACGCGGGCGGCGAGATGATGCCCGCCGCGATCTCCGTCGGAACGAACCCGCAGTTCAACGGGGTGGAGCGCACGGTCGAGGCCTACGCGATCGACCGCGTCGGGCTGGATCTGTACGGACAGCACGTGTCGGTCGACTTCCTCGCCCGGCTCCGCGACCAGCGCACCTTCGACTCGCTGGACGGGCTGCTGGAGTGCATCGCCGACGACGTCCGCCGCTCCCGCGACCTGATCCAGGCGCACACCGCCTGACCCCGGGCTCCCCGTTCCCCGGTCCTCGTTCCGCAGTCCTCGTTCCGCGGTCCTCGTTCCGCAGTGCTCCTGACAGCCGAAGGGCCCTTCACCCAAGCAGGTGTGAAGGGCCCTTCGGCGTCTTCGGATCAGCTCCCGGGCTGCTGCTGCGGCGGGTAGCCGTAGCGGCCGTCCTCCGGCGGTGCCTGCTGCGGGTGCGGTGCCTGCGGCGGCTGGTCGGGTTGCGGCTGGTCGGGCTGCTGGGTCCAGCCGGCCGGCACCGCGCCCGGCGGCAACTGCGCGGGCTGCGGGCCACCGGGCTGCGGGGCCCCGGCCGGGTGCGCCGCGTCGCCCTGCCAGGGGGTGCCCTGCTGCGGGTACGGCTGCTGCGGCAGCGGCTGCCCGGTCTGCGGATCGACCGGCGGCTGACCGTGGCCGTACTGGCCCGGCGCCTGCCCGGGCTGACCGAAGTGCCCCGGCTGGCCGGGCTGTCCGGGCTGCCCCGGCTGCGGCGGGTAGCCCTGCGGCTGGCCCGGCTGGCCGTACGGCTGCGGCTGGCCCGGCAACGGCGGTGCCATCTGCGGCGGTTGGGCGGCGTGACCGTCGGCCGTCCACAGTCCTTCGGCCTGCTGGGCGTAGGCGAAGTCCTCCGCCACGAGCGAGGCCAGGTTGAAGTACGCCTCCCGGGTCTTCGGCCGCATCATGTCCAGGTCGACCTCGGCGCCCGCCGCCAGATGCTCGTCGAACGGCACGACGACCACACCCCGGCACCGCGTCTCGAAATGCGACACGATGTCCGAGACCTTGATCATCTTGCCGGTCTCCCGGACCCCGGAGATCACCGTGATGCTGCGCTGGACCAGGTCCGCGTAGCCGTGCGCCTGGAGCCAGTCGAGCGTGGTGCTCGCACTGCTCGCGCCGTCGACCGACGGCGTCGAGATGATGATCAGCTGCCGGGCCAGGTCCAGCACCCCGCGCATCGCGCTGTACAGCAGACCGGTGCCCGAGTCGGTGAGGATCACCGGGTACTGCCGACCGAGCACCTCGATCGCCTGCCGGTAGTGCTCGTCGTTGAACGTCGTCGAGACCGCCGGGTCCACGTCGTTGGCGATGATCTCCAGCCCGGACGGCGCCTGCGAGGTGTAACGCCGGATGTCCATGTAGCTGTTGAGGTGCGGAAGCGCCTGCACGAGGTCGCGGATCGTCGCGCCCGTCTCCCGCCGCACCCGGCGGCCGAGCGTGCCGGCGTCCGGGTTCGCGTCGATCGCGAGGATCTTGTCCTGCCGCTCCGACGCCAGCGTCGCGCCCAGCGCAGTGGTGGTCGTCGTCTTGCCGACGCCGCCCTTGAGGCTGATCACCGCGATGCGGTAGCAGGAGAGCACCGGAGTGCGGATCAACTCCAGCTTGCGCTGCCGCTCCTCCTCTTCCTTCCGGCCGCCGAGCTTGAAACGCGACGGCTGGTTGACGTTGGAACCCGGCTTGCGCTTCTTCGGCTGGTTGCGCAGCAGCCGGTCCGAACTGAGGTCCACCGAGGCGCCGTAGCCCAGCGGGGCGCCGGGCGCCGGGCGCTGGGACTGCTGACCGGGCTGCGCGTAGCTGTAACCGGGCTGCTGCGCCGCCGGGTTGGGGAACGGCTGGGCGCCGCTCTCCGGCTGCCCCGCGGGCCCCGGCTGACCGTCAGGACCGGGCTGCTGCGGCCCGGCGTACTGCCCGGGGACGGCGTGCGGCTGCGTCGGCTGGCCCGGGGCTCCCGGCTGGGCCGGGGGGTAGCCGTAGCCCTGCGGCGGCTGGCCCACCGGCGGCTGCCCGGGAGCCCCGGGCTGGCTGTACGGCGGCTGACCGTACGGCGCCTGACCGTGCGGTGGCTGGCCGTGCGGGACGCCGGGCTGCGGCTGCTGATCCTGCGGGGGAGCCGCGTGCTGCGGATAGCCGTAGCCCGGCTGCGGCGGTGCCTGCGGGTAGCCGTACCCCTGCGCCGGCTGCTGCCCGTGCGGATAACCGTACGGCGCACCCTGCGGCGGCTGGCCCGGCTGGCCCGGCTGGCCCGGCTGGCCCGGCTGCTGCGGCAGCTGAGCCTGCTGCGGTGCCGGTGCCGGTGCCGGTGCCTGCTGCGGGGCCGGTGCCTGCGGGTGCTGCTGCGCCGGGTCCTGCTGCGGATGTGCGGACTGCGGCGGCAGGGCATGCGGGTGTGCGGGTGCCTGCGGATGCGCGGGTGCCTGCGCGGGGTCGGCGGCCTGGTAGTTCGGCGGCAGCGGGGGGAGGCCCTGTGGCGTGTGCGGCTGACCGCCCTGGTCGGCGGCACCCCAGGGAGCGCCACCGGCCGGGGCGTTCGACGCCCCCGGGTGCGGCTGCCCGTCGACGGGCCCTGCCGCCGCCTGCGGTACCTGCTGCGGCTGCTCCGGCGCCGGCTGCTGCTGCGGCGGCTCGTGCGCGGCCGGTTGCTGACCGGCGGGTCCCGGCCCCTGCGGCTCCTGGCCGGGGGCCGCCGACGCCGCGTCGGCCTCCGGGCGGCCCTCCTCGCCGCCCGACGCCTCGGGACGGGACCGGTCGCCGGCCTCCGACTCCTCCGCGCCCGGCTCCGGGTCGTCGTCCCACAGTCCGGCGGACGGATCCACGCCCGAACCGCTGCGGATGCGCGGACTGTCGTCCGACGTCGAGGCGTCCTCGTCGGAGGTGTCCGCGGCCTCGCCGGTCGGCGGCTGCTCGCCCTGCGGCTGCAGTACGGGGAAGCCGGGCGGGGGAGCACCCTCGGCCGTGCCCTCGCCGGTCGCCGCGGGTGCGGCGGCCGGCGGAGCCGCCGGGCCGTCAGCGGGCTGCAGCGTCGGGAAACCGGGCGGCGGTGGGGCGTCGGAAGCGGCGGCCGCCTGCGGCTCCTGCGGGGAGGGCTGTTCGGGCTGCACCGGCTGCCGCGCCTGCGCGCCGGGCGGCGGAGCCGCCGGCCCCGGCTGGCCGACCGCCGGTCCGTCGGCGTTCGGCGTAACGCCGGGCATACCCGGACCGCCGGCCGTTCTCGGACCCTGCGGCGGGCCCGGCC
>NZ_VJYK02000312.1 GCF_007097205.2 Streptomyces alkaliterrae | reverse complement strand
CGCTGGTGGGGGCCGCCGCCGGGTACGGGCTGGTCTATCTGGCGTTGGGCGCGGTCGGGCCGAACCAGAACGAGTTGCTGCACCGGCGGGTGGAGAGCCGGGGGCGGGCGACGGCGCTGTCGGTGCAGTCGTTGGCGCTCCAGCTCAGCGGCGCGCTGGCGGGCCTGGTCGCGGGCGCGCTGCCGCCGGGGGCGGGCCGCTGGCTGCTGCCGGCGGTCGGGGTCGTGGTGATGGCGCTGCTGTGGCTGCGCCGTCCGGCAGGTGAGCCGCCCGACGGGCGGTTCGACCACGAGACCGGGTCAGCGGTCTCGGCGAGCGTCTGAACGCGCACAGCCGCAGGTGGCGCGCGCCGCGCGCACCGCGCGCGTAGCGCGGCTACGTGTCGCCGCCTTCTTCTATGAGGCGGCGGACTTCGCGGTCGATGAGGCTGAGGCGGGCTTCGGCGACGAGGGGGACGGCGCGGCGGGCGCGGCGGGCCTCGTGGACGTCGACGTCGACGGTGAGGAGGGCCGGTTCCCAGCGGGGCGCCTGGGCGATGACGTTGCCGCGCGGGTCGACGACGCGGGAGCCGCCCCAGAAGGTGGCGCCGTGCTCGTTGCCGACGCGGTTCACGAAGACGACCCACGCCTGGAGCATCTTGGCGGTGTAGGCGAGCAGGGTGTCCCAGTAGAGGGTGGTGTCCATGGCTTCGGGGTCGAGGCTGGCGGCGCTGTTGGTGGGGATGAAGATGATCTCGGCGCCGTCCTGTACGGCGATCCAGGGCAGTACGGGCTGCCAGGCGTCGTTGCAGACGAGGGTGGCGCCGCGGCCGCCGGCGGGGTGCGGGAGGTCGTAGGCGCGCAGGGCCTGGCCTGGGCTGACGTGCTTGCGTTCCTCCCAGGCGAGGTAGGTCGGGAGGTAGAGCTTGCGGTGCGCGTGGACGAGTTCGCCGCGCGCGTAGTAGGCGGAGGTGTTGTAGGCGCGGACGCTGGTGAGTTCGTGGAAGCCGGGCAGGACGTCGGGGCCGTGGGTGGAGAGGGCGAGCAGGCGCGGGTCGCGCATGTCGAGGGATTCGAGGTCGTCGCGGCGGCCGAGCGCGCCGAGGTGGTAGCCGTGCAGGCTGAGCTCGGGGAAGACGACGAGGTCGGCGCCCTGGGAGTGGGCCTGGCGGATCTGTTCCTCGGCGTGGGCCAGGTTGCCGGCGACGTCGCCGAGCAGGGGGTCGGTCTGGGCGAGTGCGACGCGCACGGGCTGCTCACCGCCTCACGGGAGATGCGGGACAAACAGATGCGGGACAAACAGATGCGGGACAAACAGATGCGGACTGGCGGGGGCTGCCGACAACCATCAAAAAGTATGAATGTCTGCCTGGCGTACGGCCCCCTTCCGGTGAACGGTCCGGCCCGGCGCGGTAGCGCTCCGAGGTGGGCCCCGCCGAGTCGGCCGGGGCCGTGGGCAGCACCGGAAGGCGGCAAGCAATGGCATCAGACACCGTCCAGTCCCCCACCGTCTCCTCCCGTCGGAACCGACCGGCCCGGCGCGGTCGGCGGTCGGCCGCCCTGCTGGTCGGGACACTGCTGGGGCCGTTGCTCGTCGGGTCGCTGTCGCTGGGTGCCGTCGCCGCGCCCGCCGACCGGGAGGCCCGGGAGGCCGCGCCGGGAGCGCCGGGAGCGCCGGCGGTACCACCGACAGCGTCTCCCTACACCGGGCTGGCCGCCACTCCGGGCCCGGTCCTGGCGATCAAGGTGGACAACTCGGTGCGGGCCCGGCCGCACACCGGGCTCGCGGAGGCCGATCTGGTGTACGTGGAGAAGGTCGAGGCGGGCATGAGTCGGCTGATGGCCGTGTACGCCTCGCGGCGGCCGCCGGTGGTGGGGCCGGTGCGCAGCGCCCGGGAGTCGGATCTGGAGTTGCTGAAGCAGTTCGGGCGGCCGGCGCTGGCGTACTCCGGGGTGCAGAAGAAGCTCCAGCCGCACATCGACCGGGACACCGTCTTCGCCGTACCGCAGGAGCGGCACCGGGGGCCGTACTTCCGCGACCAGTCCCGGCGGGCGCCGCACAACCTGTACGTGCGGCCGGACGACGTGCTGCCGTACGCCCCGCACGCCAGTCACAGCGCGGACATCGGGCTGCGCTTCGGGCCGGTCCCGCCCGGCGGCTTCCCGCGGCGGGAGGCGGCGGTGCAGTACCGGGCGGCGCGGACGTCCTTCACCTGGTCGCCGCGGGAAGGCCGCTGGCTGGCGTTCTTCGACGACCGGCCGGCGATGGGCACCGACGGCCGGCAGCTGGGCGCCTCGACGGTGGTCATCCAGTACGTGACGATGCGCCCCTCGGACTTCTCCGACTCCGCGGGCCACGTGACGCCGTTCATCGAGACCGTGGGGAGCGGGCGGGCGCTGGTGCTGCGGGACGGGCGGGGGTACGTGACGCGCTGGGACCGGCCGCGTCCCGGCGCCGGTACGACGTTCACCCGGCTCGGCGGCCGGCCGATGCTGTTCGCCCGGGGCCAGGTGTGGATCGTCTACGCCGACCGCTGAGCGGCGGCCGCCGAGCGCCGACCGACGGCGGGGTTTGACCTGAAGTTCGATTTAACTTCTATGTTCGTGCCACCGACAGAATCAACGGAGGTGCGGCAATGTCGATGGAGATCACCGCGTGGCACGCGGTCTACAACGCGCGACACACGGCGACCGACCAGCGTCCCTTCACCCGGGCCGCGCTGCGGCGCATCGCGCGCTTCGCCCGCCCGCACCGCCGGATGATCGGGCTGTTCCTGCTGCTCAGCACGGCCGCGTCACTGCTGGCTGTGGCCACGCCGCTGCTCGCGGGGCGGGTCGTGAACGCGATCGTCGCCGGGGAGGCGCAGCGCACGGTGGTGCTGCTGGCCGGGCTGATCGCGGGCATCGCGGTGGCCGAGGCCGGCATCGGCCTGCTGACCCGCTGGCTTTCCGCGCGCATCGGCGAGGGGCTGATCCTCGACCTCCGCACCGCCGTCTACGACCACGTGCAGCGGCAGCCCGTCGCGTTCTTCACCCGGACCCGGACGGGCGCGCTGGTCAGCCGGCTCAACAACGACGTGATCGGCGCGCAGCGGGCGTTCAGCGACACGCTCTCGGGCGTCGTCGGCAACCTGGTGACCGTGCTGCTGACGCTCGCCGTCATGATCCAACTCTCCTGGCAGATCACGCTGTTGGCGCTGGTCCTGCTGCCGGTCTTCGTCCTGCCCGCGCGGCGGATGGGCACCCGGCTGGCGCAGCTCACCCGGGAGGCCGCCAACCACAACTCGACGATGAGCACCCAGATGACCGAACGCTTCTCCGCCCCCGGCGCCACCCTGGTCAAGCTGTTCGGCCGCCCGGAGGAGGAGTCCGCCGAGTTCGCCGCCCGGGCCGGCCGGGTGCGGGACATCGGGGTGCGGACCGCGATGCTCCAGATGACGTTCGTGACCGCCCTGACCCTCGTCTCCGCCCTCGCGCTGGCACTCGTCTACGGGCTGGGCGGCGTGTTCGCGCTGAACGGGACGCTCGCCGCCGGCACGGTCGTGGCGCTCGCGATGCTGCTGACCCGCCTCTACGCGCCGCTGACCTCGCTGGCCGGCGCGCGGGTGGAGGTCATGACGGCGTTCGTCAGCTTCCAGCGGGTGTTCGAGGTACTCGACCTGAAGCCGCTGATCGAGGAGAAGCCGGACGCCCGGCCCGCGCCCGACGGGCCGCTGTCGGTGGAGTTCGACGCGGTGGACTTCGCGTACCCGGCCGCCGACGAGGTCTCCCTCGCCTCCCTGGAGGAGGTCGCCACGCTCGACACCCGGGGCGGCGAGCAGGTCCTGCACGACGTCAGCTTCCGCGCCGAGCCCGGGCAGCTCGTCGCGCTCGTCGGCTCCTCGGGCGCCGGCAAGTCCACGATCGCCCAACTGGCGGCCCGCCTCTACGACACCGGGGCCGGCGCGGTCCGGGTCGGCGGCGCCGACGTGCGCGACCTGACCGCCGCGTCGCTGCGCGGCACGGTCGGCATGGTCACCCAGGACGGCCACCTCTTCCACGACACCATCCGGGCGAACCTGCTGCTGGCCCGCCCGGAGGCGAACGAGGACGAGCTGTGGGAGGCCCTGCGCCGGGCCCGGCTCGCCGAACTGGTCGCCTCCCTCCCGGACGGCCTGGACACCGTCGTCGGCGAACGCGGCTACCGGCTCTCCGGCGGCGAGCGGCAGCGGCTGACCATCGCCCGGCTGCTGCTGGCACGGCAGCGGGTCGTCATCCTCGACGAGGCCACCGCCCACCTGGACTCCACCTCCGAGGCGGCCGTCCAGGAGGCGCTGACCGAGGCGCTGTCCGGCCGCACCGCGCTGGTCATCGCCCACCGGCTGTCCACGGTCCGGCAGGCCGACCAGATCCTGGTGCTGGAGGCGGGACGCATCGTCGAACGCGGCAGCCACGAGGAGCTGCTGGCCCTCGGCGGCCGCTACGAGGACCTGTACCGCACGCAGTTCGCCGAGGAGCCGGCAGCCGTGCCGGCGGCGACGCGGGCAGCCGTGCCCGCCGCCGCCACCGACTGACCCCGTCTGGGGCTCCCCGCCGCCCGTCGTCCGCCACCCGGACGGCGGGCGTCGGCCGTCCTCGGCCCGTCGTCGGCGGCGACGCGCGTCACCCCCGGCGGACCCCCGTCCGGCCCATCACGGCGGGCGCGGCCCCCGGGCCCGTGCCCAGGATGAGGGCACACCGACCGCCAGCGCCCGCCGGGAGCCAGCCGTGTACCTCAGCCCTGACCAACTGCGCCGCTGCACCGTCGCCGTCGACCTCGGGGCCGCCCGGACCCGGGTCCACGTCAAGGGGTCCGGACTCATCGTCGACGAGCCCTCGATCGTGGCCGTCAACGTCCGCAGCGGCGTACTGATCGCCGTCGGCTCGCCCGCCGAGCGGATGTCCGGCCGCACGCCCGCCCACATCAGGGTGGTCCGGCCGATCAGCCACGGCACGGTCGTCGACATCCAGATGGCCCGCCGGATGCTGCGGGCGATGGTCGGCGAGCGCGTCAGCCGCTCCTGGCGGCTGAAGCCCCGCCTGCGCGTCGCCGTGTGCGTCCCGCACGACGCGGACCCGCTGGCCCGCCGGGCGGCGATCGAGACGATGACGGGCGTCGGCGCCCACCGGGTGCTGCTCGTCGACACCCTCCTGGCGGCCGGCATCGGCTGCGGACTGCCGGTGGAGGAGCCGGAGGCGGCGCTGGTCGTGCTGTGCGGGGCGGCGGCGACGCAGGTCGCGGTGCTCTCCCTCGGCTCCATCGTGGCCGCCGCGAAGGTACCGGTGGGCGGCGAGACGATCGAACAGGCCATCGCCCTGCACCTGCGCAACCGCCACGAGTTGACGCTGCCCACCCAGGCCGTCCGCGCCCTGCGGCTCAACGTCTCCGGCGTCGACGACGGCACTCCCCCGGAGACCGTCGTCCACGGCCGGGACGTCGCCACCGGGCTGGCCCGCACGGTCCAGGTCAACCCGGAGGAGGTGCGGGCGGCGATGCAGTCGCCACTCACCGGCCTGGTCGACGCGATCCGCAGCGTCCTGCACCGCTGCCCGCCGGACCTGGTCGCCGACCTCGCCGACCGGGGCATCATGCTGGCCGGCGGCAGCGCCCTGCTGCCGGGCCTCGACGAACGCCTCCGCCAGGCCACCGGTATGCCGGTCAGCATCGCCCAGAACCCCGCCACCGGCGCGATCACCGGCCTCGCCGCCCTCATCGAAGGCAAGGTCCGCCCCCTCAACATGGACTCCCTGCCGCTCTGACGCCGCGCCGCGCGTCGGGCCTCAACCCCGGCGCGCGGCACCCTCGGGCCATACGGCGTCGACCGGGAGTCCGGCTCGGTCGGCGCGACGCAGCAGTTCGCCGTTGGCGGCCTCGTACGCCTCACGCGTCGCCGTCTCGTGTGGCATCACCAGGACCTCCGAGGCGGCGGCGGTCAGCCGATCGAAGACGGCGGCGTGGTCGGGCGTGACCTTGCGCTTTCGGTAGTCCCGCGACGGGACGACGACGACCAGCCGCCCGCCGGCCTCCAGCACGGCCTGGGCGAAGAGGCTGTCCACCCCCTTGGCGATGCACGACAGCCCCACCAGGCCGTCCGACGCGTACGGCGCGAGAAGCGCGTCGAGTTCGGCGCGGACCACGGGAACCGTGTCGTCCGTCAGATCCATGTACCCGGTCACCGCGAGGGTCGTCACCATGTCGGCCACGGTAGAGGAGCAGAGCATGGCGGGGGGCGTCGTCAGGCGTGGGTGGCGGGTTGGCGGAGGCGCCGGACGTGGCGGCGG
>NZ_VJYK02000311.1 GCF_007097205.2 Streptomyces alkaliterrae | reverse complement strand
CATGCCCCCCGAGTGGGCCCCGCACGAGCGCACCTGGATGGCTTGGCCCAGCCCCAACCCCACCTTCAGCACGCCGCACGAGCTGGCCGAGGCCCGCCGAGCCTGGGGCACCGTCGTCCGCGCCGTCGCCCGCTTCGAACCGGTGACGCTTGTCGTCGCGCCGGGCGACGCCGACAGCGCCCGCGAGAGCGTCGGCGACGGCGTGGAACTGGTCGAACGCGAGCTGGACGACGCGTGGATGCGGGACATCGGCCCGACGTTCGTCACCGACGGCACCGGCGCGCTCGCCGCCGTCGACTGGACTTTCAACGGCTGGGGCGCCCAGGACTGGGCGCGCTGGGAGCACGACGCGAAGATCGCCCGGCACGTCGCGGACCTCGCCGGCACCCCCGTCTACAGCACGTCGCTGGTCAACGAGGGAGGCGCGATCCACGTCGACGGCGAGGGCACCGTCCTCCTCACCGACACCGTGCAGCTCGGCCAGGGCCGCAACCCCGGTCGGACCAGGGCCGAGGTGGAAGCCGAGATCCACGCCCACCTGGGCACCGAGAAGGCCGTCTGGCTGCCCTACGGCCTGGCCGCCGACTACGGCCGCTACGGCACCCAGGGCCACGTCGACCTGGTCGCCGCGTTCGCCCGCCCCGGCGTGGTGATGGTCCACGCCCAGCCCGACCCGGCCCACCCGGACCACGAGCGCTGCAAGACGATCGCCGCCGTGCTGCGCACCGCCACCGACGCCCGGGGCCGCCGACTGGAGGTCGTCGAGATACCGGCGCCGACCGTGCTGAGCATCGACGACGAGTGGGTCGACTACTCCTACCTCAACCACTACCTGTGCAACGACGGCGTCGTACTGTGCGCCTTCGACGACCCCCGTGACGAGGAGGCCGCCGCCCTCTTCCGGGAGCTGTTCCCCGAGCGGACCGTGACACTCGTGGACGCACGTACGATCTTCGCAGCGGGTGGCGGCATCCACTGCATCACCCAGCAGCAGCCGAAGGTGTGACCGAGGGAGCGGACATGGCGGGTGGGGCGCGCGCACGGAAGAACGCGCCGCCGCGCGAGGAGGTGCTCGCGGCCGCCATGGCCACGATCGCCGAGGGCGGTCTCGACAAGCTGACGATGGCCGGCCTCGGCCGCCAGGTCGGCATGAGCAGCGGCCACCTGCTCTACTACTTCCACAGCAAGGACGAACTCCTCCTCCAGACCCTGGAGTGGAGCGAGGCGGCGCTCGGCGACGAGCGCCGCTCCCTGCTGGTGCGCGGTGCCCCGGTGCGGAGCCGCCTGCTGGCCTACGTCGACCTCTACGTCCCCGACGCTCCCGGCGATCCGCACTGGACACTGTGGCTGGAAGTGTGGAACCGCTCCCGCAAGGCCGGCCCGGCCGAGCGGGAACGGCAGGCGGCGATCGAGGGCGCCTGGCACCGCGACCTGGCCGCGCTCCTCGCGGAGGGCGTCTCCACCGGCGAGTTCCGCCCGGTGGACGCCGACCGCACCGCGACGCGGCTTCGCGCCCTGCTCGACGGCTTCAGCATCCAGTTGGCCGTCGGCCTGCCCACGGTCGACCGCGCCACCGTCCTCGCCCACGCCCACGAGTACGTCGACGACACCCTCACCGCGTAGGTCCGCCCGTCCGCTCGGAGTCCGCCCGGGCGGGTCTCACTCCACCGGGACCGAGCGCAGATAGCCGACCAGGGCGTTTTTCAACTCCGCGACCCAGCGCCCGCGTTCGGCCTCCGGGGCGGCCACCACCGTGCCCAGCAGGGCGCCGAAGACCTGGGTCGCCACGACGGCGACCGTGCGACGGCGCTCGACGGGCAGGTCGGGGGCCCGCAGCGCGAGGACCTCGTCGATCTTGCCCACGACGGCCTGGTGCAGGCCGCGTGTCGCCCCGGTCAGGTGCTCCGGCAGTCCGGCACCGGCGAACAGCGCCTTGAAACCGGGGTTCTCCACGTTGACCGCGATCATCGGGTCGACCATGCGGTCCACGAACTCCGGCAGCGGCAGATCGGCGAGGGCCGGGTCGAAGGCCCGTTCGTGCGCCGTGCGCAGCGCGCGTTCGTAGCGCTCGGCCAGCGCGGCGGCCAGCGCCTCCTTGTTGCGGAAGAACTGGTACAGCGTGCCGGGCGAGACCCCGGCGCGTGCGGCGATCGCATTGGTCGTCGCCTTCACGTAGCCGACCTCGGCGAACAACTCGGCGGCCGCGTCGGCCAGTTGCTCCATCCGGCGCTCGCCGCGCGCCTGCCGGCGCCGACCGGCGGGTACTTCCGTCATCACTCACCCAACACCTTTGACAAACGCGAGCGTTCGCTCGTATTTTGATTTTGCGAGCACTCACTCGCATTTTTCATCCTACGTGCCCCGCCGCCCTCCCGCGCCGGGCCTTCCGCACCCTCTCCTACCGGCAGACAACCTCCGGAGCCGATCATGCCCACGTCTCACGACCACGTTCACGACCACGTCCACGACCGTGCTGCCGCCGCCCCGCCGAACCGCCGCGCGATGCTGCGCGGCGCCGCCGCCGGAGCCGGTGCCGTAGGCGCGCTCGGCCTGCTGGGCAGCGCCACCGCGACCGCGGCGGCCCCAGCGGCCGCCACCACCGGCGTGCGGACGCGTTCCCGCCGCTTCGCCGGCAAGGTCGTGCTCATCACCGGCGGCACCTCCGGAATCGGCGAGGCGACCGCGCGCGGCTTCGCCTCGGCCGGCGCCAAGGTGGCCTTCTGCGGCCGCCGGACCGAGCGCGGCCGCGCCGTGGAACGCGACATCCGCCGCTCCGGCGGCGAGGCGACCTACCTGCCGGCCGACGTGCGCGTCCCCGCCGAGGTGAAGCGGTTCGTGGACCGCTCGGTCGAGCGCTACGGCCGGCTGGACATCGCCTTCAACAACGCCGGAATCCAGGTGCAGAAACCGCTGCACGAGACGTCCGTGGCCGAGTGGGACGACACCACCGACACCAACGCCCGCGGGGTCTTCCTCGCGATGAAGTACCAGATACCCCACCTGCTCGCCGGCGGCGGCGGGCAGATCATCGTGAACTCCTCGGTCGGCGCGGTGGTCGGCCGCCCCGGGCTCTCGCTCTACCAGTCCAGCAAACAGGCCGTGCTGGCGCTGGTGAAGTCCGCCGCGCTGGAGTACGGCAGCCGGGGAGTGCGGGTCAACGCCGTTCTGCCGGGCATCACCGACACCGCGATGATCCGGCCGCCCGGGCTCGACGACGCGACCTGGGAGCGGGCAAAGACCGCGCTCGGCAAGCTCAACGTCGACGGGCTGGGGACCGTCGCAGACCCGGAGCACATCGCCACCGCCGTACTGGCCATGGCCGGCGACGAGTTCGGCTACCTCACCGGCGTCGCCCTCCCGGTCGACGGCGGCATCGCGGCGGGTCGGCGGATGCTGCTGCCGGAAAGCTGACGGCGCCCTGACGTCGGAGGCCGGCGCGCCGGGCGTCAGGACTCGGTCACACCGGCGACAAGCTGGTCGGCGGCGGCGTACGGGTCGAGGGTGCCGGCGACGATCTGCTCGGCGAGGGCGCCGAGCCGGCGGTCGCCGTGCAGGTCGGCGATCCGCTCCCGCAGCGCGGTGACGGCGATCGTCTCCACCTCGGTGGCGGCCCGGCGCAGCCGCCGCTCGCCCAGCACACCGCGCTCCTCCATCCACGCCCGGTGCTTCTCCAGCGCCTCGACGACCTCGCCGACGCCCTCACCCCGGCTGGCGACCGTCTTGACGATGGAGGGCCGCCAGTCGCCCGGGCCGCGGGACTCGCCGAGGCCGAGCATGTGGTTCAGCTCCCGGACGGTGGCGTCGGCGCCGTCCCGGTCGGCCTTGTTGACCACGTACACGTCGCCGATCTCCAGGATGCCCGCCTTGGCGGCCTGGATGCCGTCTCCCATGCCCGGCGCGAGCAGCACCACCGAGGTGTCGGCCTGGGAGGCGATCTCCACCTCCGACTGGCCCACCCCGACCGTCTCCACGAGCACCACGTCGCAGCCGGCCGCGTCCAGCACCCGGATCGCCTGCGGCGCCGACCAGGCCAGCCCGCCCAGATGGCCGCGGGTGGCCATCGAGCGGATGTAGACGCCCGGATCGGAGGCGTGGTCCGACATCCGGATGCGGTCGCCGAGCAGTGCCCCGCCGGAGAACGGCGACGACGGGTCCACGGCCAGCACCCCGACCCGCTTGCCCTGCGCCCGGTAGGCGGAGACCAGCGCGGAGGTGGAGGTGGACTTGCCGACGCCCGGCGAGCCCGTCAGACCGACCACGTACGCGTTGCCGGTGTGCGGGGCGAGCGCCGCCATCACCTCCCGCAGCTGCGGGGACGCGCCCTCGACCAGCGAGATCAGCCGCGCCACGGCGCGGGGCCGACCCTCTCGGGCCTGCTCGACGAGTTGGGCGACGTCCACCGCCATGTGCGTTGTGCTCCCCTGCCGTATGGGTCCTGTGTCTGTCATGTGACCGGCGCGTGCCGGGCGGGCGGGCGGCCGGTGGCGGCCCCGCGCGGGGCCGCCACCGCCGGCGTCACTTGCCCGGGACGCGGACGATCAGGGCATCGCCCTGGCCGCCGCCACCGCACAGCGCGGCGGCGCCGAGGCCGCCCCCGCGCCGCTTCAGCTCCAGCGCCAGGTGCAGCACGATCCGGGCGCCGGACATGCCGATCGGGTGGCCCAGCGCGATGGCGCCGCCGTTGACGTTCACCTTTTCGGGGCCGACTCCCAGATCCTTCATTGACTGGTGCGCGACGGCCGCGAACGCCTCGTTGATCTCGATCAGGTCCAGGTCGGCGACCTCGCGGCCCTCCTTGGCCAGCGCGTGAGCGATCGCGTTCGCCGGCTGCGACTGGAGGGAGTTGTCCGGGCCTGCGACGTTGCCGTGCGCGCCGATCTCGGCGATCCACTCCAGGCCCAGCTCCTCGGCCTTGGCGCGGCTCATCACCACGACGGCGGCGGCGCCGTCGGAGATCTGCGAGGCACTGCCCGCGGTGATGGTGCCGTCCTTGGCGAACGCCGGACGCAGCTTGCCCAGCGACTCGGCGGTCGTCTCCGCACGGATGCCCTCGTCCTTGGCGAAGACCACCGGCTCGCCCTTGCGCTGCGGGATCTCCACGGGGGTGATCTCCGCCTCGAACAGGCCGTTCTTCTGCGCGGCGGCGGCCCGCTGGTGGGACGCGGCGGCGATCTCGTCCTGCTCGGCGCGGCCGATGCCCAGACGGGTGTTGTGCTTCTCCGTCGACTCGCCCATGGCGACGTTCTCGAAGGCGTCGGTGAGACCGTCGTGCGCCATGGCGTCCAGCATCTGGACGGCGCCGTACTTGAAGCCGTCACGGGACTTCGGCAGCAGGTGCGGCGCGTTGGTCATGGACTCCTGACCGCCCGCGACGATCACGTCGAACTCGCCGGCGCGGATCAGCTGGTCGGCCAGCGCGATGGCGTCCAGGCCCGAGAGGCAGACCTTGTTCACCGTCAGCGCGGGCACGTTCATCGGGATGCCGGCCTTCACCGCGGCCTGCCGGGCGGGGATCTGCCCTGCACCCGCCTGCAGGACCTGGCCCATGATCACGTACTGGACCTGGTCGCCGCCGATACCCGCCCGGTCCAGCGCGGCCTTGATGGCGAAGCCACCGAGGTCGGCGCCGGAGAAGGACTTCAGCGAGCCGAGCAGTCGTCCCATGGGCGTGCGGGCGCCCGCGACGATCACGGAGGTGGTGCCGGTGGTGCCAGTCATGCTGCGGCCCCTTCGAGGTGGATGTGAGTGAGGGTTAACCGTCAATGTACTGAGGGGTACCCGGCCGGTCACCGGTGCACGGGTGTGACCGTGCGCACGTTGCGTAACCGCGCCGGGAGCGGTGTCCTAAGAAAATGCTGACGCGCATCGACCACATCGGGATCGCCTGTTTCGACCTGGACAGGACTGTTGAGTTCTACCGTGCCACGTACGGCTTCGAGGTGTTCCACACCGAGGTCAACGAGGAGCAGGGCGTGCGGGAGGCCATGCTCCGGATCAACGGCACGGACGACGGCGGGGCCTCCTACATCCAGCTTCTCGAACCCGTGACGGAGGAGTCCACCGTCGCGAAGTGGCTGGCGAAGAACGGCGAGGGCGTGCACCACATCGCCTTCGGCACGGCCGACGTCGACGGCGACGCCCAGGCCATCGCGGACAAGGGCGTCCGGGTCCTGTACGACGAGCCGCGCCGGGGCTCGATGGGCTCCCGCATCACCTTCCTGCACCCCAAGGACTGCCACGGCGTGCTGACCGAGCTGGTCACCTCCGCCCCCGCCGACGAACAGCACTGACCCTGTCTCTTATA
>NZ_VJYK02000310.1 GCF_007097205.2 Streptomyces alkaliterrae | reverse complement strand
GTGCTTGGTGGGTTCCGGGGCGGGGGCCTGCTTGGTGAGGGCCTCGCCTTCGACGTCCACCGATGGGAGGACGCGGTCCAGCCACTTGGGGAGCCACCAGGCGGAGCGGCCGAGGAGCGCCAGCACCGCCGGGACGATCGCCATCCGGACCACGAAGGCGTCGAAGAAGACGGCGATGGCCAGGCCGAAGCCCATCATCTTGATCATCGGCTCGTCGGAGGCGATGAAGCCGGCGAAGACGCTGATCATGATGACGGCCGCGGCGGCGACCACGCGGGCGCCGTGGGTGAAGCCGGTGACGATCGCCTCGCGCGGCTCCTCACCGTGGACGTAGGCCTCGCGCATCCGGGTGACCAGGAAGACCTCGTAGTCCATGGCGAGGCCGAAGACGACGCCCACCAGGAAGATCGGGGCCATGGAGACGATCGGGCCGGTCTGGGCGACGCCCAGCAGGTCGGCGAGCCAGCCCCACTGGAAGACCGCGACCACCGCGCCGAGCGCGGCCAGCACCGACAGCAGGAAGCCGAGGGCGGCCTTGAGCGGCACGAGGACCGAGCGGAAGACGACCATCAGGAGGAGGAAGGCCAGGCCGACGACGAGGGCCAGGTAGGGCACAAGCGCGTCGTTGAGCTTCTCGGAGAAGTCGATGTTCATCGCCGTGGCACCGGTGACGAGGGCTTCCGCGCCGGTGTCGGCGCGGCCGGCGGCGGCGGTGTCGCGGATGGCGTGGACGAGGTCTTCGGTCTTCTTGTCGGTGGGCCCGGTGGCGGGCACGACGGTGAGCAGGGCGGTGCCGCCGGCATCGCTGAACTCCGGTTCGGTGACCATCAGGACGCCGTCCAGTGCACGGACGCGTTCGGCGACGCGGTCGACGGCGCGTTCCTGGTCGGTGTCGACGCTGCTGGCGTCGACGACCAGCATCAGCGGGCCGTTGGCGCCTGGGCCGAAGTTCTCCGACAGCAGGTCGTAGGCGCGGCGCTGGGTGGTCTCCTCGGCGCGGGAGCCGTCGTCGGGCATGCCGAGTTCGAGCTGGGAGGCCGGGACGGCGATGGCTCCGAGGCCGATGACGGCGGTGAGCAGCACGGCGACCGGGCGGCGGAGGACAAAGCGGGCCCAGCGGGTGCCGAGTGCGGGCCGGGCGTCCTCACTCGGGGTGGTGTCGGCCGTCGCCGCGCGGCGGGCGCGGCGGCCGAGTACCCGGTCGCCGGCGAAGCCGAGCACGGCCGGGACGAGGGAGACCGCGACGAGGACGGCGATGGCGACAGTCGCGGCGGCGGCGAGACCCATCTTGGTGAGCATCGGTACGCCGACGACCGCGAGTCCGGCCAGCGCGATGAGCACGGTGAGGCCGGCGAAGACGACGGCGGAACCGGCGGTGCCGACGGCCCGCCCGGCGGCGGTCTCGCCGTCGTGTCCGGCGGCCCGTTCGGCGCGGTGGCGGGAGACGATGAACAGTGCGTAGTCGATGCCGACGGCGAGGCCGATCATCGCGGCGAGGATGGATGTCGTGCCGTCGAGGTCCAGGAGGCCGCCGAGCGCGATGACGCCGCCGACGCCGATGCCGACGCCGACCAGCGCGGTGATCAGCGGCATGCCGGCGGCGACGAGTGAGCCGAAGGTGATGACCAGGACGACGGCGGCGACGAGGACGCCGACGATCTCACCGGCGCCGGTCGCGGGCGGGGTCTCCAGGGCGGTGCCGCCGGTCTCGACGGTCAGCCCGTCGGCGCGGGCGGCGTCGGCTATGGCGAGGAGCTGGTCCTGGGACTCCTCGGGCACGTCGCCCATGCCGCGTTCGAACGTGACGCGGGCGTAGGCGGTGCGGCCGTCCTCGCTGAGGGCCCTGACGGTGTAGGGGTCGGCGACGGAGGCGACCTCGGGATCCTTGGCGAGACGGGCGACGGTGCGGTCGATCGTGGCCTTGTGCGGGCCTTCGGTGATCGTTTCGCCCTTGGGGGCCTGGAAGACCATCTGGGCGGTGGCGCCGTCCGCGTGGCTCTGCGGGAAGCGCTCGTCGATGAGGTCGAAGGCGCGCTGGGCCTCGGTGCCGGGCATGGAGACGTTCATGCCGGGGGTGGACGAGGCGGTGGCGGCGGCGCCGCCGACGGCGAGCAGCAGTGCCACCCAGATGAGGGCGACCAGCCGTCGGCGCCGGTAGGAGAACCGGCCGAGTGAGGCGAGGAACGTGGCCACGGGGGCAACTCCCGTCGGGTTCAGGGTGTGACGGACCGCCCCGTCGGCGCCGGTGGCGGCGGCGGGTGGGGTCCCTGTGCGGTTGTCGGTCGGCCCGTGAGGGCGGGGCCGACGCGGAAGGACGTGGGTGGGTCAGTCGGTGGGTCAGTCGGTGGGCGGTGGTGTGTCGGTGAGGCCGAGCAGTGGTACGGCGACCTCGTCGACGAATCCGACGAGGTAGTCCTCGTCGACCTCGATCATGTCGATGGCCGGTCTGGCGAAGAGCAGGCCGAAGAACATGTGCGGCAGGTAGTCGGCCGCGGGCGGTACCTCGGCGAGTTCGCCGCGCTGGACGGCTTTCTCCAACAGACCACGGAACGCGTTGAGTTCGGGTTCGATGACGGTCTCCCGCATCGCGCGGGCGAGTTCCGGGTCGTTCTGCGCGGACTGGCCGACGGCGCGCATGAGGGCGGTGTCCTTGGCCGCGTCGCGGGCGGCCCAGCGGGCCAGCTCGCGCATGCTGTCGACGAGGTTCTCCGCTTCGAGCTCCTCGAACGGCGGTGGTGCGGCGCCGCAGCAGTCGAGCGCCGCGACGACGAGCTGCGGCTTGCTGCCCCACTGCCGGTACAGCGTGGCCTTGCTCGACTTGGTGCGGGTGGCGACGGCGTCCATGGTCAGGGCGTCGTAGCCGACCTCGCGGAGCAGGTCGAGTACGGCGTCGTAGAGTTCGCGCTCCCGCTCCGGTGTGATCTTGCTGCGCCGGGACCGGCGGGCGGTGCCCGTGGTGTCGCGGACCGGCATCACGTTCTCCTCGCTCATACGGCTCATTCAAGCCGATGCACCAAGCCGGCAGATCGCGCCGACGGATCAGGTCGAGCACCGCCTCATCGAAACGGTGTCGTTCTCCAAGAAGCGTAGGTCCGCGCCTTGCGAAACGCAAGCGGATCGATACGCGATGGTTTCGAAACTCTCGCGTGTCTCGACTCGGGTTTCACAGAAGCGGTGAGACAGCGATACTGCTGCGCAGGTCCCGACCAGACGGGAGCGGAGAACAGGCACCACCGAGGCGAGAGGCACCGCGCATGACCGAGCAGGCCGAGGAAGCGACGCTCACCGTCGACGAACTGGCGGCCCGCGCCGGGGTGACCGTCCGCACGATCCGCTTCTACAGCACCCGCGGCCTGCTGCCGCCGCCGCGCATCGGCCCGCGCCGGGTGGGCCGGTACGGCGAGGACCATCTGGCGCGGCTGGCGCTCATCGAGGAGCTGCAGAGCCAGGGCATGACCCTGTCGGCGATCGAACGCTACCTCCAGCGGCTCCCGGAGGACATGACGGCGCAGGACCTGGCCGTGCACCGGGCGCTGGTGGCCTCCTGGATGCCGGACACCACCGACGAGGTCACCCGCGAGCAGTTGGAGCGGCGGGCGGGACGTCCGTTGGACGAGAGCGATCTGCGGCGGCTGGAGCTGCTGAACGTGCTGGAGCGCACCGACGAGGCCGGGCGCTTTGTCGTGGACCCGGGACTGCTGCCGCTGGGCGTGCGGCTGCTGGAGCTGCCGATGTCGCAGGAGTCGGTACTGGCGGCTCGTCAGGTGCTGCTCGACCACGCACGGCAGGTGGCGCGGGAGCTGAGCAAACTGTTCCGCGAGGAGGTGTGGGAGCCGTACCGGGCGCAGGAGCCGGACGCGGAGCAGGTGGAGCGGATGAAGTCGCTGTCGGCGCACATGCAGCCGCTGGTGGTCCAGGCACTGCTGACGGCGTTCCAGCGCTCGCTCAGGGAGGAGCTGCGGGGCGCGTTCCCCAAGGAGCGCGTCCCGAGACTGGGCGGCTGAGCACACACGGGCCGGGTCGGCCCACCCCGCCGACGGTGGAGTGGGCCGACCCGGCAGCGGTTCACGCGTCGGAGAAGACCTCGCCGCGCTCGGCCTTCTCCCGCAGCAGCCGCGGCGGGGCGAAGCGGTCGCCGTAGCGGGCGCGCAGCTCCTCGGCCCGGGCGACGAAGCCGGGCAGGCCGCCGGGGTAGCCGTTGACGTACTGCAGGGCGCCGCCGGTCCACGGCGGGAAGCCGATGCCCATGATCGAGCCGATGTTGGCATCCGCGACGGAGGTCAGCACGCCCTCCTCCAGGCAGCGGACGGTGTCCAGCGCCTCGGCGAACAGCATCCGCTCCTTCATGTCCTCGAACGGGACGTCGGGCGCGGGGTCCTTGGCGAAGTGCTCCCGCAGTCCCGGCCACAGGCGTGTGCGCCGGCCGTCCTCGTACTCGTAGAAGCCGGCGCCGCCGCTGCGGCCCGGGCGGCCGAACTCGTCGACCATCCGGTCGATGACCTCCTCCGCCGGATGCCTGGGCAGTTCGCCGCCCTCGGCCTCCAGCGCGGCGCGGGTCTCGTCACGGATGCGGCGCGGCAGGGTCAGCGTCAGCTCGTCCATCAGGGAGAGCACCTTGGCCGGGTAGCCGGCCTGGGCGGCGGCCTGCTCGACGGAGGCCGGCTCCACACCCTCGCCGACGAGCGCCACGCCCTCGTTGAGGAACTGGCCGATGACGCGGGAGGTGAAGAAGCCGCGCGAGTCGTTGACGACGATCGGCGTCTTGTTGATCTGCCGGACCAGGTCGAAGGCACGGGCCAGCGCCTCGTCTCCGGTCTTGGCGCCGCGCACGATCTCCACCAGCGGCATCTTGTCCACCGGGGAGAAGAAGTGCAGGCCGACGAAGTCCGCCTGGCGCTCCACGCCCTCGGCGAGGCCGGTGATGGGGAGGGTGGAGGTGTTGGAGCAGAGCAGCGCGTCGGGGGCGACGACGTGCTGGACCTCCTGGAACACCTTGTGCTTGAGCTCGGTGTTCTCGAAGACGGCCTCGATGACGGCGTCGCAGCCGGCGAGGTCGCCCGGTTCGGCGGTGGGGGTGATGCGGGCCAGCAGGGCGTCCGCGTCCTCGCGGCTGCTGCGGCCCTTGGCGACGGCCTTCTCGACGAGCTTGCGCGAGTAGTCCTTGCCCTTCTCGGCCGCCTCGACGCTGACGTCCTTGAGTACCACCTCGATGCCGGCCTTCGCGCAGCTGTAGGCGATTCCGGCGCCCATCATGCCGGCGCCGAGCACCGCCGCCCGCCGCACGGTCCGCTGTTCGGGGCCGCTGGGGCGGCTGGCGCCGGCGTTGACGGCCCTCAGGTCGAAGAAGAACGCCTGGATCATGTTCTTCGAGGTCTGGCCGACGACCAGTTCGGTGAAGTACCTGCTCTCGATGGTCTGCGCGGTGTCGAAGTCGACCTGGGAGCCCTCGACGGCGGCCGCCATGACGCGCTGCTGCGCCGGGTAGGGGGCGCCGCCGGTCTGCTTGGTGAGGTTGGCGGGGAACGCCGGCAGGTTGGCGGCGAACTTCGGCTGGGCGGGCGTGCCGCCGGGGATGCGGAAGCCGGGGACGTCCCAGGGCTGCTTGGCCTCGGGGTTGGCGTCGATGAACTGCACGGCTCGGGCGAGGAGTTCGGCCGGGTCGCCGACCACCTCGTGGACCAGGCCCTTCTCGCGGGCGCGGACCGGGCGGTACTGCTGGCCCTGCAGCAGCACGTTCAGCAGCGCGTCGGCGATGCCCAGCAGCCGTACCGTGCGGACGATGCCGCCGCCGCCCGGCAGCAGGCCCAGCGTCGCCTCCGGCAGACCGATCTTGGCGCCGGGGGTGTCGAGCGCGACGCGGTGGTGGCAGGCGAGCGCGACCTCGAGGCCGCCGCCGAGCGCGGTGCCGTTGATCGCGGCGACGACGGGGCGGCCCAGGGTCTCCAGGCGGCGCAGGTCGCGCTTCATGCCCATGCCGCGGGTGAAGACCTCGTCGGCGTCCTCGGGTCCGGCGCTGCTCAGCAGCCGCAGGTCACCGCCGGCGAAGAAGGACTTCTTGGCGGAGGTGAGCACCACGCCCCGGATGTCGTCCCGCTCGGCCTCGAGCCGGTCGACGACGGCGGTCAGCGAGTCGATGAAGGCCGCGTTCATGGTGTTGGCGGACTGGTCGGGGTCGTCGAGCACGAGGGTGACGACGTCGTCGGTGCCGGGGTGGCCCTCGACGCCCCACTGCCAGCGGATCGTGGTGGGCTCGGACATGGGTGGAGTCTCCTGGCGGTTCGGCGGGTTGGCGGGGCTCTTGTCCGGAGTGGGGT
>NZ_VJYK02000031.1 GCF_007097205.2 Streptomyces alkaliterrae | reverse complement strand
TGGTTGGTGTGGTCGGGGGTGGGGAAAAGGGCGGCCGTCAGGGCGGTGAACTGGCGCTCCAGGCGGTGGGCGGCTTCCGCGTTCCGCTTGGCGAGGATCTGCCGCAGCCCCGCCGAACGCTCCTCCAGCGCCTCGAACTGTGCGAGCAGCCGGTCGGCGTCGAGAGCGCGGGCCGGGTGGCGGTAGGTGTCCAGGCCCATCCGGGCCATGAGCGCGTCGCTCTTCTCCGCGTAGCTGAGGGCGAGTGTCGGGGTGCCGACCCTCAGCGCGCAGACCAGGTTGTGGTAGCGGGTGGCCACGACGGAGTCGGCGGCCGCCGCCTCCTTCATCAGGTCGGTCAGTGAGTCCGCTGCGGCGGCGCTGACCAGCGGTGAGTCCACCGCGGTGACGATCGCGTCGACGACGGGCGCGTCCACGTCGTCGCCGGTGAGCAGCCGTACCTCCCTGCCGTCCGCGACGAGCGCGCGGACGAAGCGGGTGATGCCCTCCAGGTAGCGCCGGTGGATCTCCTCGGCGCGGGCGCGGTCGTCGTTGCCGCCGTGGAAGTCCATGACACCGACGCAGACCCTGCCCGAAGGTCCGTCGGGAGAGCCATCCGGGGGTGTCGGGAGGGCGAACGCGAGGTCGGGGTAGACCTCGTCGCGCCTGGTGTCCACGCCCATCTTCCGCATCGCGTCGCGGGACAGGCCGTCCCGGTACGAGCGGTAGGCGGCCAGCCGCGCCGACCAGCGCAGCAGGGCCCGGGTCGGCCGGCTGCGGATCGGGGCCGCGCCGACGCCGACCAGCGCGACCCGGGTGCCGAGCAGCCGGCCACTCGCGCAGAGGAGGAAGAGGGAGTAGGGGAAGCCCCACGGCCGCAGCGGCAGGGTCGCTTCCAGGACGCCCATGCCGGGCACGATCACCACGTCGTGTCGCCGCACCCAGGCGGCGGTACGGAAGACGTCGACGAGTTTGCCGAGGCCCTTGCCCGCGATCGCGCCCAGCCGTGACGCCGTCCGGTACTCGCCGCGGTACCAGTGCAGCCGCGTCGCGGGGATGCCGTACCGGGCCGTGACGATCTCCGGGCCGCCGCACAGCGCGTCCACGACCGCCTCCGGGTGCTCGGTGCGGAGGTAGCCGAGCACGGCTTCGAGGGAGCCGTCGTTGCCGAGGTTGCCGGAGCCGAGCAGCCCGAACACCCCGACGCGCACAGGGGAGTTGCGTGCGGCCGTCACACCCGCTTCCCTTCCCGGCCGGCGACCAGCGCGTCCACGGAGACGTCGTGCCGGTCCGGGTCGACGGGCGCGCGGTCCTCGACCCGCTCGCCGGCGCCCGGCCGTGCCCGGCTGGTCATCCACGCGGCGAGGTGGCGGTAGCAGGCGCGCCGGTCGGCGGAGGACAGCGGCGCCCGCCGGATCGCCGAGACGAAGCCCCCCACGTACTCGGCGAGCAGCCGGGGCGTCGGGTGCAGCACGCCGGCCCGGCGGGGGTCCAGGTTGACGCACCGGGCGCGCTTGCCCGGGTTCGCCCGTTCGGCGCGGGTGGGGTGGTCGCGGCGGAAGTACAGCAGTTCCGGGACCTGGTGGAAGGGGCCGTGCAGGGTGATCTCGGCGACGAACGTGCGGTCCGCGTGGTGGTAGCTGTCGTGCGGCTTGACGCGGCGCAGCACGTCGGCGCGCATCACTCCGTAGAAGTCGTCGCCGCCGGGTTCGAACAGCAGGCTGCGGAAGCGCTCGGGCGCGTGCGGCGAGTCGGTGGCGAGACCGTACGCGTAGGGGACCTTCACCCGGCCCTCGCCGTCGATGACCGCCTGGCCGCTGTGCGCGAGGATCGTCTCCGGCCGCTCGTCCAGCGCCTCGACGCAGCGCCGCAGCAGGTCCCGGGCGTAGAGGTCGTCGTGGGAGGCCCACTTGAACAACTCGCCGCGGCACTGGGTGAACACGAAGTTGTGGTTGGGGGCGGCGCCGATGTTGCGGGGGAGCCGGAGGTAGCGGACGCGGGAGTCGCCTGCCGCGTACTTCCGGCAGATGTCCCGCGTCCCGTCGGTCGAGGCGTTGTCGGAGACGACCAGTTCGAAGTCCTCGTAGGTCTGGCCGAGCAGGGCGTCGAGCGCCTCGGCCAGGTACTCCTCGCCGTTGTAGACGGGCAGGCCGATGCTCAGCCGGGGTGGCGCGGTCATGGTTGTCCTCACTTCTCCACTTCTGGAACGGGATCGGGGCGGTGTTCGCGCAGGGCGGCCCGCAGGTGCAGCCACCACACGGCCGAACCGCAGACGGTGGCGGCGGCGACGCCCCAGGCCGAGCCGACCGTGCCGGCCACGGCGGCCCCGCCGAGTCCGCCGCCGACGTAGCAGGCGGACGCGAACAGTTGGCAGCGCAGGCTGCGGCGGGCCGCGCCCAGGGCGCGCAGCCCGGCCGCCGCGCCGGCGCCGAGCCCGGCGCCGGAGACGCCGAGCGTGGCGGGCACGATGAGCTGCGAGGCGGCGTGCCAGACGCCGCCGAGGACGAGTTCGCCCAGCCGGTCCGGCACCAGCAGCAGTGCCGCGCCCCACAGCAGCGCGGCGGCCGCCTGCGCGCCGCCCAGCAGCAGGCAGAAGCGGCCGAGTCGGTGCGGTGCGCGGCGCAGCACCCGCGCCGACTCGGCGACCGTGACCAGGGACAGGCCCATCAGTACGGCGAGGAACGGGCCGAGCAGCAGCTCGGCACCGCGTATCACCCCTACCGCGCTGACGCCGACGATCGCGCCGAGCCCGTACGCCCGCAGCTGGCTGGCGCCGCTCACGCAGGTGTTCTCGACCAGGTAGCGGTAGCCCAGGTCGCGGTGATGGTGAAGCCACTCGCGCACGCCGGTCAGCCGGGGCCGGATGCCGGACTGGACACAGCCGTACCCGGCCGCCACCGCCGCCGCCCCGCCCCAGGCGAGCACAAACGCGGTCACGCTGCCCACGCCGGCCGCCACCACCATCGCGGGGACCAGGGCGACGCCCCACACGACGTCGTTGACAAAGGCCTTCCGCCCGGCGCCGGCGGCGAAGAACGCGTACCGCCAGGCGTCCTGGAGCAGCAGGCCGGGCAGCACGAGGCCGAGGGCGGCGAACGCGGCCCCGAGCCGGCCGCCCACACTCAGCCCGACCAGCAGCGACACCATGCCGACGGCGGTACCGACCCCGAGCGCGGTACCCGAGGACCGGGCCACCGCGCCACGCCAGGACGCCTCCGGGACGCCGCTGAAGCGCACCACCAGCGGATCGGTGGCGAGCCCCCGGGAGACGCTGAGCACCACGCCGTAGGTCACCCAGGCCAGGCTGAACACGCCGAAGGCGGCCAGCCCGAGCGAGCGGGCGACGTAGATACCCACCGCGAAGTTGGTGGCGCTGGAGGCCGCCTGGTCGGCGAGTCCCCAGGAGAGCCGGCCGACGACGGCCCGCCTGGCGGACCGTCGGCCGCCTTCGGCGGCGGGGGACGTCGCCTTCCGGCCTCCGGTGGTCATCGGCGTCACGCCTTGATCAGTCCGGCGTCGTGCAGGGCGTCGGCCGCGGCGGCGACGGTGTCGAACGGCAGCCCGGACCGCTCGGCGACGTCCAGCAGGCCGTGCGTGCCGTCGGAGAGGCTGAGTACCCAGAGCATGGCCAGCTGAGCCTGCTTCGCGTCGCTGCGGCCGCCGAGCGAGTCGTACAACCCGCGGCGGCCGAGCTGCGGTTCGCCGTACGGGCTGAGGTTGACGTAGCGCCGGTTGCGGTCCAGGACGGAGAACGCCTCGCGGCAGAGGGCGAGCGTGTCGGCCATCGCCTCCGGTCGGACGAAGTCCAGGTTGTCCGCCGAGGTGTGGTACTCGGGATAGCCGGCGTACGGGGTGCGGCTGAGCGAACCGACGCCGAGGTCGAAGCCGGGCGAGCAGAACTGCCGCTCGTCGTAGCCGTAGGGGGTGAACTCGCGTATCTCGTGCGGGCGTTGGGAGGCCTGTAGTACGTTCCGCATCACCCGGTCGATCTCCGCGTCGCCGCGCCTGCTGCGCTTGTACGTCAGCCGGCCGGGGTCTCCGGCGCAGGCCAGCACCAGGCCGTGTTTGACGGCCCGTTCCACCCGTTCCGCGTTGCGGGCCAACCAGGTGATCGCCCCGATGGTCCCGGGCGCGAACAGGAACCGGTAGGTGTACCAGGGAGTCTGCTCCGCCAGCGCCCTGGCGAGGAACGTCGCCACCGCGATGCCGGCCAGGTTGTCGTTGGCCAGCGAGGGGTGGCAGACGTGGCAGGAGACGATCACCTCGTCGGCGACCTGGCCGGGCACCACGTACTCGGCGTAGGTGAGGTGGCCGTCGGCGAGGGTGGAGTCGACGCGCACCTCGTACTCGCCGTCCGGCAGCGCGTCCAGGGTCTCCTGGGACAGGCAGAACCCCCAGTCCGGCGTGTAGTAGCTGGTCCGGTAGGGCACCCAGGTCGGGTGGTCCGGCAGGGTGTGCAGGTGTTCCCGCAGCTCGGCCAGCGGCATGGTCGCCGACACCGGCACGCTGTAGCCGAGCACGTGCAGGCTGGACGCGGCGAAGTCGACAACCCGGTTGCCCGCCGCGTCGGCGATGTACGCGTCCCGGATGTTCCACTCCTGCGGCACCGTCCAGTCGAGCACCCGGGTCCCGGTCGGCACCTCGTGCACCCGCAGCGGCAGGTACTCGCCGACGATGTCGAGCGTGGCGCGGACCCCGTCGCCGGTGATGCTGCGGCACAGCGGGTACAGCCGCTCGACGAGCGCGTACATCTCCTCACCGGCCGCCTTCGTGTCGTCGCCCGTGGTCATCGGCGCCACCGGAGGGTGTCGTCGACGGTGCCGGCCTCGGACGCCGCGCGCAGCACGGCCAGCCTTGTGAAGCGCCGCTCGAAGTCCTCCCGGCTCAGCCCGTGCTTCCGGTAGGCGTCGGCGAGTTCGAGCGCGCCGCGCTTGACCGTCCACTCGCATTCGAAGCCGGGTATCGCGGCGCGGAACCGGGAGAAGTCCACGCGGTACGAGCGCGGGTCGGCGCCGGTCTCCCCGGTGATCACCACCCGCGATCCTGGTACCGCCTCGGCGACCTGCTCGGCGATCTCGGCGACGGTGACGTTGTTGGTCTCGCTGCCGATGTTGAACGCCCGGTCGTGCACCGCTTCCCGGGGAGCGACCAGCGCGGCGGCGAAGGCCCGCGCGATGTCGGCGGCGTGCACCAGCGGGCGCCACGGGGTGCCGTCGGAGAGCACCAGCACCTCGCCGGACAGCAGCGCGTGGCCCACCAGGTTGTTCAGCACGATGTCCGCGCGCAGCCGGGGCGAGTAGCCGAACGCGGTGGCGTTGCGCATGTACACCGGGCTGAAGTCGCCGTCGGCGAGCGCGTGCAGGTCGTCCTCCACCCGCACCTTGCTCTCCGCGTACGGGGTCACCGGGCGCAGCGGGGCGTCCTCGGCGACGAGTTCGTCGCCGCCGGTGGCGCCGTAGACCGAGCACGTCGACGCGTACAGGAAGCGCCGCACCCCGGCGTCGCGGGCCAGGTGGGCCAGCCGCACGGACGCGTGGTGGTTGATGTCGTAGGTGAGTTCCGGGGCCAGCGCTCCCAGCGGGTCGTTGGACAGCGCGGCCAGGTGGATCACGGCGTCCACCCCGGCCAGGTGTTCGGCGGTCACGTCGCGCAGGTCCACCCGGTGTCCCGGCGGGTCCGCGGGCATGGGGTATCCCCTGCTCGAAGAGCTCGGGGAAGGGCCCAGCACGCAGTCGGCGAACAGGCCGGCGTCCAGCCCGACGACCTCGTGCCCGGCGGCCGCCAGTACGGGGGCCATCACGGTGCCCAGATAGCCCTGGTGCCCGGTCAGCAGTACGCGCAAGGTTTTCAACCCCCCAGGGTGAGAGTGAGTTTGGTGACCGCGAACGCCTCGGCGTAGCGCGTGTGGCATTCGATCCCGCGGATCCGGGCCAGCCCGAGGAAGGCCTCCCGGTCGTACCAGGGCCGGTGCCGCTGCGAGGGGTAGTGGCCCTGCAGCAGCCGCACCTTCTCCTCGGCGATCTCCGGGGACAGCGGCTGGTACGCCGTCGGGCGGCCGAGATCGCCGTCCCACTTGACGATCTCGTAGCCGAGCACGAGGTGGTCGCGGAACGCGGTGGACACCAGCTTCGCCAGCCCGCGGTGGTCCTGGTGGGCGTCCTCGGTGCGCGGGGCGAGCACGACGTGCGGCTCGGTGTGCGCGCGCAGTTCCTCGACCGCCGCCTTCGCCTCCTCCCAGTGCGCGGGGAACCGGCCGTCGGGCAGTTTGAGCACGGTGAGCCGCAGGTCGGCGTCCGGGCAGAAGGCGGCGAGCGCCGCCCGCTCCTCCTGCTCCCGCTCACCGCCGCCGCCGGAGAGCACCAGCGCGTCGACGCGGACACCCGGCCGGGCGCGGCACAGCGTCAGCAGGGTGCCGCCGGCACCGATGGCGATGTCGTCGCAGTGCGCCCCCAGGGCTACGATCCGGTCCAGGCGTCCGGCGCCGAGCCGGATCACGCGCCCGCTCCCGGACGACGCGCGCCGCCGGCCGCGCCCGCCAGCGCGCCGTCCCGCTCCCACAGGGCCCACGGGCGGTCGCCGCGGGTGTAGGCGTCGTCGAGCGCGGCGCGTTCCTTGACCGTGTCGGTCGGCTTCCAGAAGCCGCGGTGCTGGTAGGCCACCAGCCGCCCCCGCTTGGCGAGTTCGGCACAGCCGTCGGCGACCAGGTCGCCGTTCTCGGGGATGTGGTCGAAGACCTCCTGGCGCAGGACGAAGTAGCCGCCGTTCTCCCACAGCGGGAGTTCGCTGACCGCCGTGATGCCGCCGACCAGGCCGTCGTCGCCCAGGTCCACGCAGTGGAAGGAGGACTGCGGGGGCACCACCAGCATCGACGCACCGGCGTCGCGTGCGGCGAAGCGGTCGATCATCTCCGGCAGCGGGGCGTCGGTGAGCACGTCGGCGTAGTTGGCGAGGAACATCTCGTCGCCGTCCAGGTGGTGCCGCACCCGGCGCAGTCGCTCACCGATCGGCGACTCGATGCCGGTCTGCACGAACGTGATCGTCCAGGAGGCGATGTCGGTGGACAGCAGCTCGGTCCGCCCGTCGCGCAGCACGAAGTCGTTGGACGTCGTCTCCTCGTAGTTGAGGAAGAAGTCCTTGATGTGGTGGGCGCCGTACCCCAGGCACAGGATGAACTCCGTGTGCCCGTGGTACGCGTAGTAGCGCATGACGTGCCAGATCAGCGGCCGGGGACCGACCATCGCCATCGGCTTGGGCACGTCGTCGGAGGTTCCGTTGCGCATCCGCAGTCCGTAACCGCCGCAGAACAGTACGACCTTCATCGATTGACCTCGACAATGCTCAGTTCCGGTATGGGGAAGACCAGTCGGCCGCCCCACTCGTGCACGAACGACAGCTGCTCGACGAGCTCGGCCCGCAGGTTCCACGGGAGGACCAGCACGTAGTCCGGCCGGTCGGCGGCGATCCGCTCGGGCGGCAGGATCGGGACGCGGGTGCCGGGGGTGAACCTGCCGTGCTTGTAGGGGTTGCGGTCGACCGTGTACGGCAGCAGGTCGGGCCGGACACCGCAGTGGTTGAGCAGCGTGTTGCCCTTGCCGGGCGCGCCGTAGCCGACGACGGTCTCGCCGCGTTCGGCGGCGGTGACGAGGAACCGCAGCAGGTCCCGGCGCACCTTGGCCACCCTGGCGGAGAACTCGGTGTACCCGGACAGCTCCTGGAGGCCGGCCGCCTTCTCCCGGTCCAGTACCTCGGCCACCCGCGCGTGCGCCGCCCCGCCCGCGACTTCGCCCGCGACCTCGGCCGGTCGGGCCCACAGCCGGATGGAGCCGCCGTGGGTGGGCAGCAACTCGACGTCCACCAGCGCGAGTCCGCCGCTGGCCAGCGCCCGGATCGCGGAGGCGACCGTGTAGTACTGGAAGTGCTCGTGGTAGATCGTGTCGTACTGGTTCTGCTCGATCAGGGTCAGCAGGTGCTGCACCTCGATGGAGACCCAGCCGTCGTCGGCGACCAGGGCGCGCAGGCCCCGGGTGAACCCGACCACGTCGGGGATGTGCGCGTACACGTTGTTCGCCACGACGAGGTCCGCCGGACCGTGCTCGGCGCGGACGGCCGCGCCGGTGTCCGGGCCCAGGAACTCCGTCAGCGTGGGCACCCCCGCCTCGCGCGCCGCGGCGCCGACGTTCACGGACGGTTCGATGCCCAGGCAGCGGATTCCGCGGTCCTTCACGTGCCGCAGCAGATAGCCGTCGTTGCTCGCGACCTCGACGACGAAGCTGCCGCCGTGCAGCCCCAGCCGCCGCACGGTGTCGTCGACGAACGTGCGCGCGTGCGCCACCCAGGAGGTCGAGTAGGACGAGAAGTACGCGTACTGCGTGAACGTCTCCTCCGGCGTGATCAGCGGAGGGATCTGCGCGAGCCAGCAGTCGGTGCATACCCGCAGGTGCAGCGGGTACGTCGGCTCCGGCCGGTCGAGTTCGTCCGCCGCGAGAAAGCTCTCGCACGGCGGCGTCGCGCCCAGATCGACGACGCTGGTCAGCGCCGCAGAACCGCACAGTCGGCATCGTGTCATCTGCTGTCCCCATCCCGCCCGCGCGGGTGTCCCCGCCGCGAGCCAGCGTTGTCGTCCACTACCGGCGGCGGGCCCACCCCGCCGCCGGACCGGTCCGCGAGCGCGGCGCGGTATCCGTCCACCAGGCGTTCCAGCCCGACGGCCGGGCTGAAGTCCCGCTCGTAGCGCCGCCGGGCCGCCTCGCCCATCTCCCGGTTGCGGGCCGGGTCGGCCGTGACGCGGCGCAGGCAGGAGGCGAGCGAGGCGGTGTCGCCCGGCCGGTGCAGCAGCCCGGTCACCCCCTCCTCGACGAGTTCGGCGAAGGCGCCGTGACCGGCGGCGACGGCCGGGACCCCGGCCGCCATCGCCTCCACGACCACCAGGCCGAACGTCTCCAGCCACATGGAGGGCGCCACCACGGCGACCGACCGCGCGACGGCCTGCCGGCACTCGGCCGCGTCGTACAGGCCGACGTACCGCACGTCGTCCCGCCCGGCCGCCCAGGCCGCCACCTCCCGCTCCAGCGGCCCGGCGCCGGCGACCACCAGTGGCACGCCCACTCCGCCCTCTGCCGCGAGCGTGTCCCACGCGGCCATGAGCAGCCGCAGGCCCTTGGCCTCCGCGAGCCGCCCGAGATAGAGCAGGTGCGCGCCGCCGCCCGTCCGGCGGGCGCCGGGCTCGGGCACGAAGTTGTGCTTCACCGCGAGCCGTTCGGCCGGCAGACCCGCCCGCACCAGGACCTCGCGCTGCGCGGCGGAGATGCAGAAGAACCGCTCCACGCCGGACCACCAGCGCCGCCGGTTGACCGACAGGCTCACCGCGAGCGGCACCGTCGCCAGGCGCGAGCCCCGGTAGCAGCCGTGCCGGACGGCGGGCAGCGGCACGGACGAGCCGACGCACTCCGTGCACGGTCGGCCGTCCCGCCGCAGTGTGCCCGGCGGGCACACCTGGGTGTAGTTGTGCAGGGTGGCGACGGCGGGCACCGCGGCGTCGGCGCAGCCGGCCAGCACCGCGGGCGACAGCAGCGGGAAGACGTTGTGGACGTGCACCACGTCCGGCCGGTCGGCCCGCAGCCGATCCGCCAACTCCCTTCTGACCGAAGGGTTCCACGGCACCAGCAGCGGTATCGCGGCCTTCCCGGCCAGGGAACGGGCGCTGATGTCGTCGCTGCGCCGCTCGAACACCTCCACCCGGTGGCCGGCTTCGCGCAGCAGCGCCACCTCCTGGTCGACGACCCTGTTCTCCCCGCTCGGCTGCGCCGAGGCGTAGCGGTTGTGCACCACGAGGACGTGCATGCTCAGCCCACCTCCGATCCATGGGCCCGACGCGGGACGACGCCCTGTCGGGTGTTCTCCGGCGACGACACGGGGCCCGAGGCGGCCGCGCCGGGCGCCGCCAGCAGCGAGGCGGCGACGGCCAGATGCAGCAGGTACGGCGAGGCGTCGCCCAGCCCCGCCTCGGTGTACGACGCGATGGCGCAGTAGCCGATCAGGAAGATCGCGCAGGCCCTTGCAAGCGACGGCGGCCGCAGCAGCGCGACCCCGCCCAGCACGAGGATCACCGCGGCCACCAGGGTGACGCCCGTGACGCCCTGCTCGTGGTAGACGGCCAGCCAGCTGTTGTCGATCGGCAGCCCGCCGAAGGACTTGTCGCCGAGCCCGGCGCCGAACAGGTGCTCGAAGGCGGTCCGGGGTGCGGCCAGCAGGGCGTCCCAGACCTTGGCCCGACCGGTGAGACTGGTGAAGTGCTCCTGGCTCTGCCCGCGCAGGAACCACGTCTGGAGCGCCGAGCCGAACCCCACCGCGGCCACGGCGGCGCACACCACCGTCCAGCCGAAGAACCGCCGGGCGGCGGCGCTGGACAGGACCAGCGAGCCGATCGCCAGCAGCAGGCCGAGCAGCAGGCCGAACGTGGCCGTCCGGGTGTGGGTGAGCGCGAGCAGGACAAGTGCCGGCACGAGGACCACCGCCGCGCTTGCCCGGTCGGTCCGGCGGCCCAGGACAAGCAGCACGGTGAGCCCGACGACCACCGCCGCGTACTGACCGATCTGCGGCGGGGTGAGCGGCCACAACGCGCCCACCAGCCGGCCGCCGTACAGATCGGGGAAGGCGGTCGCCGGTGAGAGCAGCACACCGGCGGCCACCGTCGCGAGGACCGCGAGGTACATCCGGATGTGGTGGCGGACGAATGCCAGACCGCCGTCCCACCAGCGGCTGAGCAGCCACAGCGTGCCGACGAAGAGGGCCAGCCGGGCGCAGCGGAAGAGCGCGCCCCACCCGGATTCCAGGCTCGCGCTGGAGATCACGCTCGGCACCAGCAGCAGCGTGAGCAGGAACAGGAAGACGCTCGCCCGGACGTGCAGCCGGAGGTTCGCCGCGAGCGCCAGCGCGAACGCGGCGGCCAGCGCGCCCATGGTGACCATCTGGATGAGGGAGCGGGGCAGCGGGAGGATGGTCTGGGCCCCGGTGGAACCGAGCGTGTTGAGGACCAGCAGCCCCCAGGCCGCCGCGACGATCCTCGGCGGGTGGCTCGCGCCCATCTCAACCACCTTCCCGTGCGCGGAAGGTGCTGCCCGCGTCCTGCCGGTACGGCGCGCCCTGCCACCGGGCGGAGTCGAGTACCCGGCTCGGGTCGTGGGCGACGAACCGCCAGGGGCCGACGTAGACGTTGTCGCGCCAGCGGTTGTGCTGCTTGTGCGTGACGGCGTCGGCCACGCCCCGGCCCCGGTACGGCGACCACTTCGGGTACGTGCCGTAGTTGGCCAGTACGGCCATCCGGTCGCACATCTCCGTGCAGTCGACGACGGACTTGTCCAGCAGGAAGCGGTTGCCCTGGACCTCCACCCGCTGGGTCTTCCAGCGGCAGTCGGAGTGGAGCGGTTCGGTGGCGATGCCCGGCCGCGCGCAGCGGTCGGTGTCCTTCACCAGCAGTGTGCAGTCGCCGGAGGAGGTGTTGGCCGGGCTGTTGCAGAACCGGTCGGCGTTCTCCCACAGGGTGATGCCGGACCAGTTGTCCTCCAGCACGTTCCGCTGGATCTTGATCTTGTCGGTGCGGGCCGGAATCCGCGGTTCGCCGCCCGACTCGGACAGGTAGACCGTCGCGTAGGGGAAGTTGTCGCCCCGTTCGGCGCGCTCGCGGCCCTCGACCCAGTTGTTCCGGCGGATCGTGTTCCGCCGGATGACGGCGTTGTAGCTGGTCTCGTAGATCAGCGCGGCGCCGTCGTTGGCCTCGATCGTGTTGTCCTCGATGCGGAAGTCGTTGTTGTTGGTGTCCGCCCACAGCCCGGTTCCCCGGTTGTCGTGCACCCAGTTGCCGCGCACGTCGGCGCCGTCGACGGCCCAGAACTTGACGCCTCCGGTGCAGCCGCAGCCCGGCCGCTTCCGCTCCCAGTCGTCGGTGTTGTTCCCGGTGATCTCGTTGCCCTCGACCACCAGGCCGCGGAGCTTGCCGCCGCCCTTGTAGGCGTTCATGCCGTACTGCCCGTTGTCGCGCAGGCAGTTGGCGCGGACCTGCTGCCGGGCGCCGGCCATCAGCCCGGCGCCGGAGTTGTCCCGGATCGTCGAGTGCTCGATCACCCAGCCGTCCGCCGAGTCGTGGTTCACCACGCCCTCGTCGTGCGGCGCGACGAAGGACCGGACGGTCAGATGGCGGATGGTGACGTCGCGGGCGGTGCCGCCGAACGCGTACTGGCTGGTCCCGCGGCCGTCGAGCACCGCGCCGGGTGCGCCGAGGTAGCTGTTTCCCTCCTTGGGGACGACCTGGGCGAAGCGGTGCGGCCTGAGCGTGTGCCTGCCGGGGCTCAGCCAGAACGTGGTGTTCGGCGGGTTGCTCCGGGTCTTCGCCGCCAGGTCGCCGACCACCGCGGGGTCGACCGTCACCGCGCCCGCCGGCGCCTTCGCCGGACCGGCCGCCGGCTTGGCGCACACCCGGGCGACGGGCGTGGACGGCCCGGCGGTCGGCTTCGGAGCCGGGTCCGGCGCGCTCTCGCAGCCGGTCACCGCGAGCAGCGCCAGCGCGAGCGGTGCCGCCGGTAACCACCGGTACCGCGACCTGATCCCCACACCGGGGAGAACCATCGTGCCCCCCTAGCCGTGGAACCCGAGCATGGTGGTGAACTCCGTGCCGTGGTCGGCGGATCCGGTGCCGACCAGCGTGGTGGCGGGTTCCCTGCGGCCGAAGCCGGGGGAGTACCAGCCGAGCGGCGGGTCGCTCTCACCGCGATGCGCCCGCCAGCGCAGCTGCCCGGGCAGCTCGAGCGTCGCGGAGCGGTCCTCGCCGTCCCGGGTCCAGCTGAGCGCGGCCCGGTCGCCCACCAGGTCCGCGTGGATCGCCGGGCCGAGGTGGAAGGCCAGCTGTACCCTCCGGCTCGGACCGCGCACCTCGTCGACCACTCTCAGCTCCCGACCGGCCAGCTCCACCCGGCGGCGGTGCACGCAGGGCCGGTAGCCGTCGTGTTCGGCGCACCAGTGGGCGTGCCCGTCCTGGGAGTCGGCCGCGACGAGGACCTGGCTGCGGGCGTGCCTGGTCCACAGGAACGGGCCGCCGGACTCGGACTGGTCCGTCTGGTCCAGCCGCAGCGTGTTGTGGCCGAGCGTGGACCTGAAGTACCGGCGCCACTCGGGCTGTCCGTGGTAGCAGTACGTCCCCGGGTCGGCCAGCACGTCGACGCCGTCGTGCCGGACCTCCACGGAGAGCGCGTCCGCGTGGGCGTGCGCGGCGATCGACAGGAAGCCGTGCGGGCCGCCGTCGCAGCGGCACCAGATCCCGTCCCGGCCGCGCAGGATCGTCATGCCCGCGTCGGCGAAGTGGGCCGGGCGGCTCGCCGGGCGGGCGGCGGCCGGGGCGGCGGGTCGGATGAGCGCGGCGAGCAGCGGGGTGCGCACATCGGTGCCGGTCACCGCCGGCCACCAGGCGAGCCGACCGAACACGGCGTCCCCGGTGGCCAGCAGGGAGCCCCAGCGGTCGGTGCCCGTCCCGTCCACGACCAGGCCGTGGCCGTCGTCGGCGTCCCCCTGACGCGGCGGCCGCAGCCGGTCGTCGACGACGGCCGCGAGCGCGTCGGTCATCCGCAGCAGCACCAGCCGCACGGACGCGGGGACCGGTACCCCGGCCGCGTCCGCCTCGGCCCAAGCGGCCAGCCCGAGCTCCAGCACCAGCCCGTGGTACTCGGTGGCCAGCTCGCGGTTGAGGCCGGAGGGGAAGGTGTTGCGGCGCAGCTGCCGCTCCAGCGAGCGCAGCGCGTCGGCCCGCCACCGCGCCGAGGAGGGGAACCACCCGAACGCGCAGGCCGCGGCGAACTGCCCGGCGGCCTCGGCGATGACGTGGTTGTTCGCCGACGACCCCCGGCTGGGGAACGCGGCGAGCCAGCGCTGGTGGTGCCAGATCTGCCGCAGCGCCACCGGGTTGTGCTCGAACAGCCCGGCCGCGCCCGGCCAGCCGTCGAGCAGCCGCCGGATCCACACCCAGGACAGCAGCCGGATGCCCAGCTCGATGCCACTGGTCCAGTGCACCCCGCGCAGCGGCGCGTTGACCGCCCACCACGACCGCAGATGCGCGGCCACGCGTTCGGCGTACCGCTCGTCCCCGGTGAGCGCGTGGGCGGCGGCGAGCACCGTGAGGTACTGGTGCCGGGACGGCTCCCAGATCTGCTTGATGTCGCCGACCTCGTCCTCGTCCCGGTACGGCACGTCGAAGGCGTGGCCCGCCGGGGCGCGGCGCCCGGTCTTCGGGTCGTACCACCAGTCCGGATCGGCGAGGTCGTCGCGCTCCACCCCGAAGAACACGGCCCGCCCGGCCATCAGCCGGTCAGCCTCCGCGATCAGGCGCTTCGCGGCGTCCGGCGGCACCGCGTCGAGCGCCGCGGCGGGCAGTACGGCGGTGAACCGGCCGCCCGTCACCTCCGGGCAGGCGGGCGGCGCCGACCGCCACCGCCGCCTGAGCACCGCGTCGCCGACCCGGCCGCCGATCTCCGCCGGGCCCATCCGGGACAGCCGCCGCAGGTACCAGCCCGCGCCCATGCTCATCGGGGCCCCGCCAACGTCACGGGCGCGCCCTCGGCCAGACTGTCCCGCACGGCGAGGGTGGCCGCCGTGGTGGCGACCAGCGACTCCAGCGGCACCGGCATCGGGCCACCGCTCCGCACGGCTGCGAGGAACGCGTCCAACTCGGCGCGCTGGCCCTTGTCCCGCGCCCGGGGCAGCCGGGAACTCGTCCACCGCCCGGGGCCGTGGACCGAGGCGCGGACGAAGTCGTCGAGCCGCAGCGCCCGGCCGTCCGCGACCAGGTCCAGCGTCTCCTTGGGGAAGCCGGCCGGGCCCGTGGTGAGGTAGCTGATCGTGGCGGTGGACCCGCCGGGGTAGCGCAGCACCACCTGCAGGTCCTCGCCGCCGGGCGCGGCGACCGCGTACACGGAGGTCGGGTCCGCCTGGAGCAGCCAGCTCACCGTGTCGACGAAGTGCCCGCCCTCGCCGGTGAACCGCGAGCCCTCGGTGCCCTGGCGCAGATACCAGCTGCCGTGCTCCAACCGGCCCGCGTTGACCAGGTAGCGCACGCTCGCCGGGCCGCTCCGGGCGCCGAGCCGCTTCCGGGCCTCCCGCAGCAGCGGCGCGAACCGGCGGTTGAAGCCCACCTGCAACCGGTTGTTGCCGGATTCCTCCACCGCCGCGAGCACACCGGCCAGTTCGTCCCGGTCGAGCGCCAGCGGCTTCTCCACGAACACCGCCTTCCCCGCCAGCAGCGCCCTGCGCGTGAGTTCGGCGTGCGAGCTGTGGCGGGTGACCACAAAAACCGCGTCGACGGACGGGTCGCCGAGCACGGAGTCGAGATCGGTCGTCGCCTCGGCGAAGCCGAACTTCCGCTGGGCGTTGGCCGCCGACAGCGCGGTGGTCGTGACCACCGTGGACAGCCTGACGCCGTCGCGCCCGCTCAGGTGCGGCAGCAGCATCGACGTCGCGTAGTTCCCCGCGCCGACAAACGCCAGCCGCACCGGTCTACCGACGACGCGGGCCGAGGGGGCGGCGGCGCGGTCGCGTCGCACGGCGGGCAACGCCACCGCCGACTCCGCCGTGTCCGCCGCTCGTTCGGGACGCTCGGCGTGTTCGGGGTAGCGGAAGAGCACGGCCACGGCCTTGAGGTCGCCGTCCTCCAGCAGCCGGTAGGTCCCGACCGCGTCCGCGAAGTCGGCGGTGTGGGAGATCAGCGGCTCCACGTCGACGCGGCCACGCGCGAGGAGGTCGAGGAAGCACGCCAGATTGCGGCGCTCGGTCCAGCGCACGTAGCCGATCGGGTAGTCGCGCCCCTCCAGCTCGTACTCCGGGTCGTAGCGCCCGGGGCCGTAGCTGCGGGAGAACCGTACGTCCAACTCCTTCTCGTAGTACGCGTTCCACGGCAGGTCCAGCCGGCACTTGCCGATGTCGACGACCCGGCCCCGGTCCCGGCTCAGCCGGGCGGCCAGCTCGACTGGCTGGTTGTCGCCGCCCCCGGCGGCCAGGTACACCTGGTCCACGCCGTGCCCTCCGGTGAGTTCGGCGACGGAGTCCCGTACGGCGGCGGAGCCGGGATCGCCGCAGGCCGCCGCGCCCAGCCGCTCGGCGAGCTCACAGCGCACCGGATCGGGATCGACGCCGACCACGCGTACTCCCGAGGCTGCCAGCAGCTGCACCACCAGCTGCCCGATCAGCCCGAGACCGATGACCAGCGCCACGTCGCCGAGCTGCGACTCGCCGCGGCGGACGCCCTGCAACGCGATCGACCCGACAGTGCCGAAGGCCGCGTGCCGCGGCGCGAGGCCGTCGGGCACCCGGGTGTAGAGGTTCTTCGGTACCCAGTTCAGCTCGGCGTGCAACGCGTGCTCGTTCCCCGCGCAGGCCACCAGGTCACCGACCGCCACGTCGTCGATCCCGGCGCCGACCTGCTCGACCACCCCGCACAGCGAGTAGCCCAGCGGCGTGTAGGAGTCCAGCCGGTTGTTCACCTTGCGGTAGGTGGCGGCCACCCCGTTGGTCGCCACGCTCTGCACGACCTTCGCCACCTGGTCCGGCCGGGAACGGGCCTTGCCCAGCATCGACATACCGGCCTCGGAGACCTTCATGAGCTCGGTCCCGGTGGAGATCAGCGAGTAGGCGCTCCGGACCAGCACACCCCCCGGCTTGCACGCCGGCACCGGCACGTCGAGCAGTGCCAACTCGCCGCTCTTGTAGTTCTGCACAACCTGTTTCACGGGGTCCTCTTCTGTCGCTGGGGCTCTAGGCCGTCGGGGGCGGGGTGTCACCGGAGCCGTGACCGGAGCCGGATATCGCGCCGCGGTACCAGTACTCGAGGGTCAGCACGTGCCAGAGATGCTTGGAGAAGTCCCGGTGCCCGGCGGCGTCCTCGGCGACAAGCCGCGCCAGCGCGTCCCGGCGCAGGAACCCGGAACGGACGAGCGCACCGTCGTTGACCACCTCGCGCACCAGCGGCGCCAGATCGCGGCTCATCCAGGCCCGCAGCGGGGCGCTGAACAAGCCCTTCGGCCGGTACACGATCTCCCGCGGCAGTACGGTGGCGGCCGCCTCCTTGAGGACGGCCTTGCCCTGCCTGCCGACGATCTTCCGGTCGCCGGGCACGGTGAACGCCGCCCTGACCACCTCGACGTCCACGTACGGCACCCGCACCTCGGTCGAGGCGGCCATGCTCGACCGGTCGGTGTAGGCGAGGTTCAGGCCCGGCAGGAACATCCGGGCGTCGCCCAGGCACATCCGGTTGACGAAGTCGTCGAGGTTGTTGTCCCCGTAGACGTCCGCGTGTTCGTCCAGCACGTCATCGACCGTCCCGGCCAGGTCCGGATCGAGGAGACCGAGCAGTTCGCCCCGGTCGTACATGGTGTAGCTCCGCCGGAACGCGGTCTCCTCCGGCAGCTCGGCGAAGGACAGGAACCGCTTCGCGAAGCGCACCGACCGGTACCCCCGGCGGGCCGTGGCGACCGGCAGCCGGTCCACGGCCGCCGAGAGGCCGCGTCGCAGCGGCCGGGGGACGCGCTGGTAGCGCAGCGCGAGCAGGTTGGCCAGATGCTTGCGGTACCCGGCGAACAGCTCGTCGGCGCCCATCCCCGAGAGCATCACCTTCACTCCGGCCTCCCGGGCGGCCGAGCAGATCAGGAAGGTGTTGATCGCCGCGGGGTCGCCGATCGGCTCATCCAGGTGGTACGTCATCTGCGGCAGCAGGTCGAGCACGTTCGGATTGATCTCGATCTCGTGCAGGTCGACGCCGAACCGCTCGGCCACCCGCCGGGCGTAGCGCAGGTCGTCCGGCATCGCCTCGAACCTGGCGTCCTCGGCGCGGAACCCGATCGTGTAGGCCGACATCCCCGGTCGGTCGCGGGCCGCGAGCGCGGTCAGATAGCTGGAGTCCAGCCCGCCGGAGAGGAAGGTCGCCACGGGCACGTCGGAGAGCAGATGGCGCCGGGTCGACTCCTCGATCACGGCGTGGAGGTCCGGCCGCTCCCCGGCACGGGCCCGGTCACGACCCTCCTCTGCGACCTCCCGGAGGCTGAAGTACCGGCCGCGTTCCACCCGCCCGTCGGGCCGGCAGCGCAGCCAGCTCCCCGGCGGCAGCTTCTCCGCCTCGCGGAACGCGCACCGCGAGTCGGGCACCCAGTAGTACAGCAGGGAGGCCACCAGCGCCGCGTGGTCCACCTCCAGCGCACCGCCGCTCACGCCCGCGAGCGCCTTGAGCTCGGAGGCGAAGACCAGGCCCCCGCCGCGCCGGAGCAGGAACAGCGGCTTGACGCCGAGCTGGTCGCGGGCGAGCACCAGGTCGCCGGTGCGCTCGTCGAAGATCCCGAACGCGAACATGCCGCGCAGCCGGGGCAGGCAGTCCGTGCCCCAGCGCCGCCACGCCTCCAGCAACACCTCGGTGTCGGAGGTGCCGCGGAAGCGCACCCCGGCCGCCGTCAACTCGGCGCGCAGCTCCGGCGCGTTGTACAGCTCGCCGTTGTACGTCAGGGCGAGGCCGCCGGAGACCATCGGCTGGGCCCCGGTCTCGGACAGGTCGACGACGGCCAGCCGGCGGTGCCCGAGGTGCGCTTCGCCGTCGCCGACGGGGTGGTCGTAGCGGCCGGCCCCGTCCGGGCCGCGGTGGGCGAGGGTGTCGGTGAGCCGGTCGGTCACGACCTTCCCGTCCGGCCACCGGTATGCGCCCGCGATGCCACACATCTCCTATCGCGCCTCCTGCCTGCTGTCGGGTACCGATGCCGCCGCCACGTCGGGGACGGGCGCCGCTTCGCGATCGGGAACGGGTGCGGGCTCGCCGCCCGGGGCGGCCTCCGCGTTGCCGTCGGGGGCCGGTGCCGCCGCCCAGGCCGGCAGCCGGTCCGTCCGCCGCCGTCCCGTCCCGTTCTGCCGGGCCGGCGGCTCGGTGCGGCCGCGCAGCGCGTGCGGCCCGTCCCACAGCGTGCCGTCCGTCCTGTCCCGCGGGTCGGGGTCGATCAGCACCACACCGATCACCGCCACGTGCTGGTCGGCGAGTTGCCGCGCCACGGTGTGCAGCCACGCGGCGCTGCCGTGCCCGGCACGTACGACAAGCACGGTCCGGGCGCCGAGGTGGCGGAGGTCGGTCCACGCCGTGCCGGGTGCCACCGAACCGACGCCGATCCGGTGCTCGTGGGGTGCGACGGCCGCCGCCCGCTCGTCGTCGACCACGGTCGGGTCTCCCGGCTTCGGGCGGCGGCTCGCGAGCCGCCGGCCGGGCAGACCGTCGACGACGACCACCGGGCCCTCGGCCGCCAACGCCCGGGCGAGGTCCAGGGCGATCACGCCGGTGCTGCGCGCACAGCCCAGTTCCAGCAGCGAGACCGGTTCCGTGCCGGCGCGCACTGTCCGGGCCAGCGACGCGGTGAGCCTCGCCCGCGCGGCCCGGGTTCTTCGCCGCTGCCAGCGGCGGGGTGCCAGGCGGGGCAGTTCCGCGACGATCGAGGCGCCGAGGTTCGCCGCGACGTCCCGGCGCAGTACGGGTCGGTCCGCCACCACCGTGGCGACCGTGGCCAGCGCGAGCCCGAGTGCCAGCCCGAGGGCGAGTCCGATCGCCGCGTGGGTCGCGGCGGCCCCGGGCAGGGAGTGCCGGACCGCACGCGGGGCGTCCACGACCTGGGTACCGGCGACGAGTTGGGCGGTGCCGAGCCGAGCCTCCGTGGCGCGCCGCCCGAAGTCGCCGATCCGCGAGGTGAGTTCGGCGCGGCGGGCGAAGAGCGACTCCATGCTCGCCGACGCTCTCGCGCCGCCCTCGGGGGACGCGTCCTCGATCTCCTTGTTGACGTCCGCGAGTTCGTCCCGCATCCGGTCGCGCTGCTCCAACAGGGCCTTCGCCTCGGCGTCCGCGGCTGCCCGTATCCGGCTCACGTGGTCCGCGACAAACGCGTCGGCCAGCGCCTCGGCACGGGCCACGGCCGCCGCGTCGCTGTCAGCCCTCACCGTGATCCGCAGGATGTTGTTGGTGAGGCCGGCGCCCTCGTAGTGCTGCATGAAGTCCTCAGGCTTCTCGTCGGACTTCAGGGCCCGGAGAGCCCGGTCGGCGATCCGCGTGGTGTGCAGCAGCGCCACGTCCGTGCGGATCAGCGTTCCGGGGTCGTTCGGCTGGTCCTGCTGGTGCGCGACGAGCACCTTGGTCACCGCGGTCGGCGGCGGAGGCAGCAGGACCGCCACCGCCGCGCCGACGAGCAGACCCAGCAGCGCCACCGAGCACCAGAAGCGGCGCCGCCTCCGGACCGCCACCACCAGCGCCTGAAGGTCCAGTAGCGGAGCGGTGGTCTCCGAAGTGGTGCTTGTCCTCACCTGGCGCCCTCCAACGCGTTGTCCTCGACGGCGACTACGGGTGTGGCGGCGGCCGGAGGACGGCCCGCGGACCGCGTCGGGCGCGTCCGGACCGGTTCGGCGAGCACCACGCCGACGAGGTCGCGCCCGGCGTCGGCGCACGCCTCGGCGATCCCGGCGAGCTCGCCGGCGGTCCGGTCACCGGCGCTGAGCACGACCAGGGCACCGGATTCGTCGCCGTCGCGGTCCGGTACCACCGGCTGGGTGGCACCTACCGCGACCACCCGCAGCACGGGGGACGCCGCGCTCGCAGTGCGCGGGTCGCTCTCGGACTCGGCGACCAGCCGCTCGGCGGCCCGGCGGGCGATCCCGTCGTCCTCGGGTACGACGACCAGCAACCGCCGGGTGGTCGGCAGCCGGTCGCGGAGGCGCCCGCACACCCGCCGGTAGCGGATCCGCATCCCGGCCTCGTCGCCGGAGGTCCGCAGGACCGGTGTGTCCCACCGGACGTCGAGCCCCAGCAGCCGCCGCGCCCGCGCCCGCGCCCGCGGGGTGCCGCCGCCCGGTCGCCCCGAGGCGCGGTCGACCGGCACGCCGACGGTGCCGAGCGGCGTCGAGCCCAGCGCCTCGGCGATCTCCGTTGCACTCCGAGGTCGGCCACCGGTCCGTGCGGCGGCGAGATGGCCGACGATCGCGAGCACGAGGAACAACAGCGCGCCGCCGACGATGAACTGGGCACGCGTCGGCGGTGTCTCGCCGGTAGGCCGGGCCGCCGGGCCCATGACGACCATGTTGGACCTGTCGGCGGCCGAATCGGTCTGCTCCAGCTTCTTGACGGCGTCCTGGAGGGCGGTGCGCAGCTTCGCGAGTTCGGTGCGGGTCTGCACGCTCTCCACGCCGCGCCCCGGATCGGCGTTGTCGGCCAGCTCGGTGATGCGGCGGTGGGTGCGTACCACGAGCTGCCGCAGTTCCTCGGGCCGCGCCGCCGGTTCGGGGCCGTCATCAGCTCCGATACGCGCGTTGAACGCGACGAACTGGCGGACCATCTGGTCGGCGAGCCGCTGCGCGCGCTCCGGAGTGTCGGCGGTGCCCGAGACCCTGATGATGTTGCCGTCGGTGGCCCCGGCACTCACCCGGTCCCGTAGCTCGTCGCCGCCGACCCCGCTCCAGCCGAGTGCGTCCGCCGCGCGGTCGACCACCACCGAACTGGTCGCGATCTCCGCCTGGGTGAGCAGTTCCCGTTCCTGCCACGCGCCCGGCAGCAGCACCGACGCCGACGTCGTGTAGCGCGGCGGGAACAGCAGGCCGGCGCCGTAGCCGAAGAGCGCCCCCACCAGGGCGAGCAGGACGAGCAGCCGGCCCCGCCGGCGGACGATCCGCCCGACGGCGGCCAGGCGTATGGTGTCATCGCTCAACGGCGCGGCCTCTTCCCCGGTGCCGGAGTACGACCGCGGCAGGCGGCGGCGTAGGCGGCGAGCAGCGACGCCTGCGAGTTCTTCCAGGACAGCGGCCCGCTGATCCGCTCCTGGCCGATCTTGCCCATCAGGGCCCGCTTCTCCGGATCGTCCAGCAGCCGCGCGATGAGCGCGGCGAACTCCGCCTCGTCGTCGGCGGCCGCGTAGAGGGCGGCGTCACCGGCGGAGACCCGCGCCTCCCGGAGGTCGAACGAGACGACCGGCCGGCCCATCACCATGTACTCCAGGACCTTGTTCATGGTCGACACGTCGTTGAGCGGGTTGTGCGGGTCCGGGGAGAGGCACACGTCCGCGGTGGACAGGTAGCGCACCAGGTCGGCGTCCGGGATCCGCCCGGTGAACCGCACGTGTTCGCCCAGCCCGAGCCGCCGGGACAGCTCCACCATCTCGTCGAAGGTGTCGCCGGCGCCGACGAACACCGCGTGCCAGTCGGTCCGCCCGACCTCGTCGCGCAGCTTCGCCAGGGCCCGTAGGGCGTAGTCGACGCCGTCCTGCGGGCCCATGACGCCCAGGTAGCACAGCAGATGGGGCTTGCCGCGCTTCAACTCCGGCTCCGGCGGCACCGGGTGGAACCGGCTGACGTCGGGCGCGCTGCGCACCACGAAGACGTCCTCCGGCCGCTTGCCGCCGCGGCGCACCGCGACGTCCCGATAGCTCTCGTTCGTGGCGAGCACGACGTCGGCGGCCCGGTAGGTCAGCTTCTCCAGCGCGCACACCGCTCGGTAGAGCAGGTCCCGGCCGCGGCCGAAGCGGGAGAGGTACAGCTCCGGCACCAGGTCGTGCTGGTCGAAGACAAACCGCGTACCGCGCCGCTTCAGCCACAGCGCCGGAAGGAACAGCAGGTCGGGCGGGTTGCAGGCGTGCACCACGTGGACCGGGCCGACCTTCCGGGCCAGCCGGAACGTGTGCCACAGCGCCGATCCGTACTCCCGCAGGTAGCCGGCCGGACCTCCGGTCGCCGCGCGCAACGGGTAGCGGTGGATCCGCACGCCGTCGATCTCCGTCTCCGCCTCGGTGTCCCGCCTGGTTCCCCGAGGGCAGATGACGTGCACCTCCCAGCCCGCGTCGCGGAGCGTCGTGCACTCCTGCCACACCCGCCGGTCGAACGGCACCGACAGGTTCTCCACCAGAATCAGCGCGCGCCGGACCGGCCGGTAGCCGCTGGTCGTCTCACCAGGCAAGGCCCACGTACCCCCGTTCGGCCCGGCGGGCCTCGGCGTCGGGAAGGCGGACGAGATCGACGATCAGCGGCTCGCCGCCGCGCGGCAGCGCCGACAGCACGGCCGGGTCCCTGGTGCCGACCAGGCACACCTCGGCGTGCTCGACCACCTCGTCGACGGAGTCCGCGAGCAGCTGCGCGAGGTGCGGCAGCCGGGTCTCTATGTACTCGCGGTTCGCGCCGAGCAGCCGGGCGAGGCTCACGTTCGCGTCGTGGATGCGCAGGTCGTAGCCCTTGCCGAAGAGCCTTTCCGCCAGCTCCACCAGGGGGCTCTCCCGGAGGTCGTCGGTGCCGGGTTTGAAGGACAGCCCGAACAGGCCCACCCGGCGCCTGCCGGTGCGCTCCACCAACTCCACCGCGCGCTGCAGATGGTCGGCGTTGGAGGGCAGCACATGGGCGAGGATGGGCACCGAGACGTTGGCCCGCCGCGCCGCGTGCACCAGGCTGCGGAGGTCCTTGGGCAGGCAGGAGCCGCCGAAGGCGAAGCCGGGCCGCAGATAGGCGGGGCTGATGTTCAGCTTGCGGTCGGCGAGGAAGACGTCCATCACCTTGTGCGAGTCCACCCCCAGTGCCTGGCACACCGCGCCCAGCTCGTTCGCGAAGCCGATCTTGAGGCCGTGGAAGGCGTTGTCCGCGTACTTGATCGCCTCGGCCGTCGGTACCGGCACCCGGAACACCTCGCCGGGCAGGCCCTCGTACAGCGCCGCCACCGTGTCGCCGCTCGCCGGGTCCAGTTCGCCGATGACGGTCTTCGGCGGGTCGAAGAAGTCCCGCACGCTGGTGCCCTCGCGTAGGAACTCCGGGTTGACCGCGACGCCGACGTCCACTCCGGCCGTGCCGCCGACGTGCTTCTCCAGGACCGGTACCAGCAGGTTCAGACAGGTGCCCGGCAACATGGTGCTGCGGTACACGACGGTGTGCCGCCCGCCCCGCTCGGCCAGCGCGGCGCCGATCTGCTCGGTGACCCGCTCCAGGTACGTGGTGCACAGACCGCCGTCGGGCTCCGAGGGCGTGCCGACGCACACCAGCGACACCTCGCTGCCGGTGACCGCCTCGCGGACGTCGCCGGTGGCGCGTAACGCCCCGCTCCGCACGCCCTCGGCGATCAGCTCGCCGATCCGCTCCTCGACCACCGGGGCCCTGCCCTGGTTGACGAGGTCGACCTTCACCGGGTTCACGTCCACCCCGATGACCTCGTGACCCATCCTGGCCAGGCACGCGGCCGACACGCAGCCCACGTAGCCGAGCCCGAACACGCTGACCTTCATGAGCGGTTCCTCCCCGCCGGGCAGGCCTGATGGCCTGCGGTTCGCACGCCGGTCGAAGTCGACCTCCGCGCCATCAGTAGGCCCCCTGCCCGTGCAGCACCGCACGCAGTGTCTTCCAGAGGATCACCGCGTCCAGGGCGAGCGACCAGTCCTCCACGTACCGCAGGTCCAGCCGGACCGCCTCGTCCCACGACAGGTCGCTGCGTCCGCTGATCTGCCACAGCCCGGTCAGCCCGGGTTTGACCAGCAGCCGCCGCCGGATGTCCGGGCCGTACGAGGCGGACTCCTCCGGCAGCGGAGGCCGCGGGCCGACCAGCGACATCGAGCCGGTGAGCACGTTGAACAGCTGCGGCAGCTCGTCGAGCGAGTACCGGCGCAGCACCGCCCCCACCCGGGTCACCCGGGGGTCCCGGCGGAGCTTGAACAGCGGTCCGGCACCCTCGTTGAGGGCGGCCAGCCCGGCTCGTGCCCGGTCGGCCCCGTCGACCATCGTGCGGAACTTCAGAATGGTGAACTCCCGACCGTCCTTGCCGACCCGGCGCTGGCGGTACAGCACACCGCCCCGGGAGTCCACGAGCACCAGCAGCCCGACGAGCAGCATCAGCGGCGCGAACAGCACCAGCAGGAACGCCGCGCCCAACCGGTCGACGACCCCCTTGACCGCTCTGCGGCCACCGGTGAAGGTCGGCATGCTGACCCGCAGCAGCGGTATGCCGAGCACCGCGTCGACGTGCAGCCGAGGCCCTGCCACCTCCATCAGCACGGGCGCCACGACCATCTCCGCGTCGCTGCCCTCGAGGTTCCAGGCCAGTCGCTGCAACCGGTCCGGTGACCAGTGCGGATCCGGTGTGATGGCGACGACGCGGTAGCCGTCGCGGCGGACGTGGCCCGCGACGTCCGCCAGCCGGCCGACGACCGGGACCCCGTCCAGTCGGCCGCCTTCGAGCCCGCGGCCGTCCGTCGTGCACACCGCGTCCACCCGCCAGCCGAGGTGCGGGAACCTGCGCGTGCGGTTGATCAGATCGCGCAGGGTGGCCGGACTACCCGCCGCGAGCACCGGCCGCAGGCACCGTCCCTCGTTCCGCTGCCTGTGCAACCTCAGTCGCAGCAGATACCGCGCGGTCATGGTGACCAGTGCGATCGCGGGAATCGCGACGAATATCCAGAGCTTGATGTTGCGCGAGGTGAGGGCGATACCGCCGAGTGCCAGAACGACGGTCGCGGTGAACAACGCGCGTCCGAGCCGACGGAACTCCTCGGCACCTTGGCCGAGAACAGCCGGTGCCCACGACCGGTTCACCGCGAGCGACCCCAGCACCAGCAACTCGGTGCCGAAGGCGAGAATTCCCCATTTCTCGTGCCAGTTGGCAGCGTCCCTGGCACCGAAGAATCCGCCGATCGCCGCCACCACGATGGCGGTGGTCACGGCGTCGGTGGTGATCACGGTACGGCGGTACCGCTGCTCCCAGTCGCTCGCGGGCTGACCGATCGCCCCGTTCGCCAGACGCCCGCTTGCGGACGGGCGCTGGCTGACTAGTCCCCCTTGCCGCACAGAACCCCCCAAGGTTCCCAGTGGTTCGACGTGCTCGCCTCACACTGTGCTGCCGGGAAGCCCCCGCCCCCCGAACCGCTCCCTCCCACCGGGGCGCTTGCCCGCGGCATGACAGCCTGGCACTTGCGGAGCTGCTGCGAACGACTCAACCCGGCGACAACGGACGCGAACATCCTGCCGGACTCTTGCGACTACTGGCTTTTCGTGGCGCTGACCTGTGGATAACTACTGGTTCGTAGATCGCTGACTGGCCGCCTCGTGGCCGAACGGCTGAAGCACGGTCAATCTAGACCATGCCGGGCCGAGATGTGGAGAGAACATGTGATTTTCGTACTGAGGCTTTGCGGTGGGTGCGGGCGAGACGCACGACTTGGTCACTTTCTGGTGGGTGTGTGAGGGCGTTTCCTGTGAATACGCGTGACGCGTGGTGCGGAAGTTACGCACGTGAAAGCGAATTCCCGCCGGGAGCCCCGGAGCGGGGCGCGGAGCGAGGACGAGAGGCGGCCCCTCGACCGGCCCTGTCACCGTGATGCGTTACCGCCGCAGCCATGTCGGCGTAGGTTCGGGGAAGATCGCGGTGGCCGAGGCGTTGGGGAGACTGGTGGGACACACGGAGAGAGTGCCGTTCGTGAGTCGGGCCGGGGAACTCGGCACACTCGAAACCGCCCTTCGGCGCAGGCCCGACGGCCCCGCGGTCGTCGACCTCGTGGGCGAGGCGGGCATCGGCAAGAGCCGACTGCTGGCCGAGTTCGGCGTACTCGCCCGGCGTCACGGGGCGACGGTCCTGTGCGGCCGGGCCAGCGAGTACGAGCGGCACATCCCGTTCCAGTCGTTCGCCGACGCGTTCGCCGCCCTCGACGCGGTCACGCTCAGGACGTTCCCCTCGCTGCGCGACCTGCCTCCCGTGCTGCGGGGCAGGGAGGAGGAGGCGGCCCGGCCGCAGGCCGACGACCGGTTCGGCCTCTACCGCAGAACCGCCGACGCCCTGCGCCGCATCCGCGGCGCGCGCCTGGTCGTCGTCCTCGACGATCTGCACTGGGCGGACCCGGCGTCACTGGAACTCGTCGACCGCCTCGTCCGGCACCCGGTACCCGCCCCCTTCCTCCTCGTCGTCGCGCGGCGGGACCGGCAGGCGCCCACCGCGCTCACCGCGGCCCTCGGCCGGGGTGTCGACGCCGGTACCGTCACACGGATGGCGGTCGGAGGGCTCGGTGAGCGCGCCTGCGTCGAAGAGCTCGCCGGCGACCTGCCGCCGCGCAGCGCCGCCGAGCTGTACGCGGCCAGCGAGGGCAACCCGCTGTACTTCCTGGCCCTGCTCCACGCCCACCGCGCCTCCCGGCCCCTCGGCGCGGGCCCCGGCCGAGCGCCCGCCGCCCGCGCGCCGGCCGGTCTGGAGGCACTGCTGCTCGACGAACTCGCACCGCTGGAACCGCTCGAGCGCGCCTGCGTCGAAGCCGCCGCCGTCCTCGGCGACCACGCCACCGCCGAGCTCGTCGCAGCCCTCACCGGTTCGCCGCTCGCCGACGTCGGGCCGGCACTGGGCCGGGCGATGCGCCGCGACCTGATCCGTCCGAACCAGGACGGCCGACGCCTTGTGCTGCGCCACCCGCTGATCCGGGCGCTCGTCCACGAGAACACCGATCCCTGGCGGCGGCAGGACCATCATCGCAGGGCCGCCGTCGAACTGGCCCGGACGGGCGCGCCCCTCGTCGAGCGCGCCCACCACCTCGAGCGGTCGCTGAGCGGCTGGGACCCCGAAGCGGCGGCCCTGCTGACCCGGGCGGCCGAACAGACCGCCCTGACCGCTCCCGCCACCTCGGCACACTGGCTCCAGGCGGTCCTCGGCATCCTGCCCGATGCCCCCGAACACCAGACTCGCCGACGCGAGTTGATGCTGTTGAGGGCCACGACACTCGGCACCGCCGGCGCCCTGCAGGAGAGCCGAGACCTCTTCCACCAGGTCATCCACATGCCCGACCCGGCCACCGAGGACCACCCGGCG
>NZ_VJYK02000309.1 GCF_007097205.2 Streptomyces alkaliterrae | reverse complement strand
GACCCGGACAGGCCGGAGGCGGAGCCGCCACCGCTCTTCGGCTACCCTGCGCGCCCACCCGACTCCTTCACGTCACCGTTCCGCCCCCGGCGCCCACCACACGGACGGGAGCGGCGCCCCGGCCCCCGCGCCGGTTAGGCTTCGGCAGACAGCCAGACACACACGAAGGAGATCCTCGTGCCGTCCATCGACGTCGTCGTAGCCCGCGAGATCCTCGACTCGCGAGGCAACCCCACGGTCGAGGTCGAGGTCGGCCTCGACGACAGCAGCACGGGCCGTGCCGCTGTGCCGTCCGGCGCCTCCACCGGCGCCTTCGAGGCCCTCGAGCTCCGTGACGGTGACAAGGGCCGGTACCTCGGCAAGGGCGTCGAGAAGGCCGTGCTCGCGGTGATCGAGCAGATCGGCCCGGAGCTCGTCGGCTACGACGCGACCGAGCAGCGGCTGATCGACCAGGCGATGTTCGACCTGGACGCCACCGCCGACAAGTCCTCCCTCGGCGCCAACGCGATCCTCGGCGTCTCCCTCGCCGTCGCGCACGCCGCCTCCGAGGCGTCCGACCTCCCGCTGTTCCGCTACCTGGGCGGCCCCAACGCGCACCTGCTGCCGGTGCCGATGATGAACATCCTCAACGGCGGTTCGCACGCCGACTCCAACGTGGACATCCAGGAGTTCATGATCGCGCCGATCGGCGCCGAGTCGTTCTCCGAGGCGCTGCGCTGGGGCACCGAGACCTACCACGCCCTGAAGGCCGTCCTCAAGGAGCGCGGCCTGTCCACCGGCCTCGGTGACGAGGGCGGCTTCGCTCCCAACCTCGGCTCCAACCGCGAGGCCCTCGACCTCATCCTCGAGGCCATCCAGAAGGCCGGCTACACCCCCGGCCAGGACATCGCGCTCGCCCTGGACGTCGCCGCCTCCGAGTTCTACAAGGACGGCGTCTACGAGTTCGAGGGCAAGTCCCGCACCGCCGCCGAGATGACCGCCTACTACGGCGAGCTCGTCGACGCCTACCCGCTGGTCTCCATCGAGGACCCGCTCTTCGAGGACGACTGGGAGGGCTGGAAGACCATCACCGCCGAGCTCGGCGACAAGGTCCAGCTCGTCGGTGACGACCTCTTCGTCACCAACCCCGAGCGCCTCCAGCGCGGCATCGACGAGAAGTCCGCCAACGCGCTGCTCGTGAAGGTCAACCAGATCGGCTCGCTCACCGAGACCCTGGACGCCGTCGAGCTCGCCCAGCGCAACGGCTTCAAGTGCATGATGTCCCACCGCTCCGGCGAGACCGAGGACGTCACCATCGCCGACCTGGCCGTCGCCACCAACTGCGGCCAGATCAAGACCGGCGCCCCCGCCCGCTCCGAGCGCGTCGCCAAGTACAACCAGCTCCTGCGCATCGAGGAGATCCTGGACGACGCCGCGGTCTACGCCGGCCGCAGCGCCTTCCCGCGCTTCAACGGCTGACGCCTGCCTCCCACGGCAGGCTGACGGCTTACGGCTGATCACGGCCCAGGCCAGCCCGTCACGTTCACGTCCCGGCCCGCGGTCCCGTACCGTGTGCCGGGACGTGCGGCGTCACGGACCGGAGCGACCGACAGGAGGCGATGTGCCCGCCGACCGGGGACGGGAACGTCCAGCCGACACCAGGACACGTTTCGCCGGACTCTCCGGCAGCGCCACGGCCACCGCCACCCGGCTGCGTGCGCTCGGCGAGGAGGCCGCCGCGCGGGTCTACCGCGCCCAGCACAGACGGCTGCGCGCCCCACGCCGCAGCCGACTCACCGGCCGTGCCGCGCTACTCGCCCTCGTCATCTGCTCACTGGTCGTCGCGCTCGCCTACCCGATGCGCGAATGGGTCTCCCAGCGCGCCGAGATCAACGACCAGCGGCGGCAGGCGAACGAGGCCCGGGAACGCGTGCGCGAACTGCGCGACGAGAAGGCCCGCTGGCGCGACCCCGCCTACGTCGAGCAGCAGGCCCGCAGACACCTCCACTACCTGCGCCCCGGCGAGACCGCCTACATCATGGAGGGCGGCGACACCGACGCCCCGCGCGACCGCGACCGCGGCGCCTCCAACCGCGCCTGGTACGAGAACCTGTGGGACGGCCTCGACGCCGCCGACAAACGCCAACCCTGACCCCGCGCTTTCCCGGCGTTCTGACTGTTTCGACGCGTTCTGACTGCTTCGACCCACGACTTTCGACCTACGACTGAGGAAAAGACACCGCCCGCATGGAAACCCCGCCGCCCAGCACCGACCCCACACCGCCGACCGAGGCCGACATCACCGCCTTCAAGGCCCAGCTCGGCCGGCCGCCGCGCGGCCTGCGCGCGATCGCGCACCGCTGTCCCTGCGGGCAGCCCGACGTCGTGGAGACCGCCCCCCGCCTGGAGGACGGCACCCCCTTCCCGACCACCTACTACCTCACCTGCCCGCGCGCCGCCTCCGCCATCGGCACGCTGGAGGCCGAGGGCGTCATGAAGGACATGACGGCCCGCCTCGCCGAGGACGAGGAACTGGCCGCCGCCTACCGTGCCGCCCACGAGGACTACATCCGCCGCCGCGACGAGATCGAGGTGCTGGAGGGCTTCCCCAGCGCCGGCGGCATGCCGGACCGCGTGAAGTGCCTGCACGTCCTGGTCGCCCACTCGCTGGCCGCCGGCCCCGGCGTCAACCCGCTCGGCGACGAGGCCATCGCGATGCTCCCCGAATGGTGGCGCAAGGGCCCCTGCGTCGGCCACGGCACCCCCGATGCCTCCGAGGAGGACGCACGGTGAGTCTCCGACGCGTCGCCGCCGTCGACTGCGGCACCAACTCCATCCGCCTCCTCGTCGCCGACCTCGACCCGGCCACCGGCCACCTCGTCGAACTCGACCGCCGTATGGAGATCGTCCGCCTCGGCCAGGACGTCGACCGCACCGGCCGCCTCGCCCCCGAGGCGCTGGACCGCACGTTCGCCGCATGCCGCCAGTACGCCGAGGTCATCCGCTCACTCGGCGCCGAACACACCCGCTTCGTCGCCACCTCCGCGTCCCGCGACGCGGAGAACCGCGACGAGTTCACCGCCGGTGTCGTGTCCATCCTCGGCGTCGAGCCCGAGGTCATCACCGGCGACGCCGAAGCGGAGTTCTCCTTCACCGGCGCCACCCGGGAACTCGCCGAATCCGGTCTCGCCACCCCCTACCTCGTCGTCGACATCGGCGGCGGCTCCACCGAAGTCGTCGTCGGCACCGACGGCGTCGAGGCCGCCCGCAGCGTCGACATCGGCTGCGTCCGCCTGACCGAACGCCACCTCGTCCACGACGGCAAGGTCGCCGACCCGCCGACCGCCGACCAGGTCGCCAAGATCCGCGCCGACATCAACGCCGCCCTCGACCTCGCCGAGGAAACCGTCCCGCTGAGCCGTGCCCGCACCCTCGTCGGACTCGCCGGCTCGGTCACCACCGTCGCCGCGATCCACCTCGGCCTCCCGGAGTACAACAGCGCGGCCATCCACCACAGCCGCGTCCCTCTCGCCGACGTCCGCGGCCTCACCACCCGCCTCCTGAACTCCACGCACGCCGAACGCGCCGCCATCCCCGTGATGCACCCCGGCCGCGTGGACGTCATCGCCACCGGCGCCCTCATCCTCCAGTCGATCATGGAACGCGTCTCCGCCACCGAAGTCGTCGTCAGCGAACACGACATCCTCGACGGCATCGCCTGGAGCCAGGTCTGACACGTAGTGAGAGGGACGCTTCGGCGCGAAGCACTCGCTCCCGCCCGCCGCTCCACCCCCTAGGGTGCCGGCGTTGACTTCCTCTCCTCGCCGCTCTCCGCGATCGCGAGACAGGTGAGGACAAGGGCACACACCGCCAGCACGGCCAGGGCGGGGTTGAGATAGGACGGGATGACGGCTTCGACCGTCGAGCCGTCGCCTGTGCGGCAGCCGAACCTCAGAGGGAGGAAGGAGGGGACGTACTCCGTGAGGCGCTCACCGACGGCCGCGCGGCACGCGTCCGCCTGGGCCCGGCCGTCCAGGAGTACCAGGTGTAGGACGCCCCACGTGTACAGGGCGACTGCCATCGACCAGGCCGTGGCCGCCGCGCTCCTGAGCGCGGCCGCCGGAGCCCTGATGACGCGTGCGCGCGCCAGCGTGCTGATCGCGTACCCGGCCAGTGCCGGCGCGGTGACCACCCCGAGAAGGAGTAGCACAAGAAGCGTGGCGGGGTCGTGGGCGGTGTAGGGGTCGGTTGCTAACACCAGGTGCTCCTGTGTCGGTTCGGTGCAGATGGATGTACCGCGCTCCATCCTCGGCCGCATGCGTCCGGGAGCCGGCCGCACTCCGTGGTGGAGCCCCGGCGTGCAGCCGGGCAGTTCGTCAACTCTTCAAAGAAGTAGTGCCGCGCAGGTTGACGGGTACGGGGGCGGGGCCGCACATTACCTATCGGTAGGTACCGGCGGTAACACCGCTTCCCCCACGCGGGCGCCGGGACCTTCTGCTCGAGCCGCCTCTTCGTCCCTCACGTGTCGTGCCGTCATGGCCGCGCGCCCCACGCTGTTTCGAGAAGAGAGAGCACATGCCGAGATCAGGCCTCCGCAGTGTCATGCTCGCATCAACCACCGCGCTGGCGGTCAGCCTCACCGGCGCCACCGCGACCGCCGCCCACGCGACCACCGCCACGAAGCCGCTCAACTACGTCGCTCTCGGCGACAGTTACAGCGCGGGCTCCGGTGTCCTCCCGGTGGACACCGGCAACCTGCTCTGCCTGCGCTCCAAGGCGAACTACCCCAACGTGATCGCCGACCGGACCGGCGCCCGACTGACGGACGTCACCTGCGGCGCAGCCCAGACCAAGCACTTCACCCAGTCCCAGTACCTCGGCGTCGCCCCGCAGCTGAACGTGCTCAAGGCCGACACCGACCTGGTCACCCTGACCATCGGCGGCAACGACAACAACACCTTCATCAACGCCATCCTGGCCTGCGGCTCCGCAGGACTCCTCAGCGGCGGCAAGGGCAGCCCCTGCAAGGACTGGAACGGCAGCACCTTCAGCGACCAGATCGAGTCGAACACCTACCCCGCGCTCAAGGCCGCACTGAAGGCCGTCCAGGAGAAGGCGCCGAACGCACGCGTCGCCGCGCTCGGCTACCCGTGGATCGCCCCGCCCACCGCCGACCCGTCCTGCTTCGCCAAACTCCCGATCGCCGAAGGCGACGTACCGTACGTGCGCGGCATCCAGGCCCACCTCAACGCGGTCGTCAAGCGCGCCGCCGAGGAGACGGGGGCCGTCTACGTGGACTTCGCGCAGGTCTCCGAGGGCCACGACGCCTGCAAGCCCGCCGGCACCCGGTGGATCGAACCGGTCCTCTTCGGCCACACCACCGTCCCCGTCCACCCCAACGCGCTCGGAGAGAGGCGCATGGCCGAACACGCCATGACCACCCTCGGCCTCAACTGACCGACGCCCGCGTCGCCCCGTGCGCGTGGACCGGCGCTGCCGCCGGAAACCTGGGCGGCGGCGCCGGCCCGCGCCGCCCTCAGCCCTCCTTGCGCTCGAGGCTGACGCCAAGCACATCGCGGATGTAGTTCTCCACAGAACCCGGCAGCCACGGGTCCCGGGCCAGCTCCCGGAACGGCTCCAGGTAGCGGGAGTCGGGCTGACCGGTCAACAGCACGATCCGGCACGTATTCAGCGGCTGCTCCTCCGCGCCGGCAACGCCGTGCTGTACGTGGAAGCGGCTGTGCGGCGTCCGCGCGCAGCGTCTCGCCCTGGGCGTCGGCGAGTTCGGCCCGTCCCGGAAAGGTTGCGAGCTGCGTGCTGTGGTTGAGCCAGACCTCCTCCAGCACCCGGAGGTACTCCCCGGGCCGTATCCACATCCTCTGATCGGAAGCGCGGACGAAGGTGTCCCCGAGGGCCCGTTCGGACGGTCGGGCGCCCAGGCCGCATCGCTGCCCTCGCGCACGACGTACGGAATGAACCGGCCGGGAGCAGCGGCCTTCCGGACCTCCATGTCCCACAGCTGCGTGCGGGTGAGCCGCAGGGGCTCGCCGGTGACGTAGCGCTCGGCGAGGACCGGTTGACGTCCACCTCGGGCAACTCCACCCGCACATGCGATTCGTCCTCCCCCGACTTCTCGAACTCGCCCTGTGCCACCAGCAGTTCGGACATTCTGCCGCCGTCCCTTGTCCCCAACACCTCGGCCGTTCGGCGGGGCGATCAAGGAAATGGCAGGTCGGACCGGGAGAAGGAAGGCCGTTCTGCGAGGTGGGACAGTACTCATCGCCGACCGCCCGTGGTTCGGTGCCGGGCATGGGTGACGCCGAGGCGTAGGCGGTCGCCGCTGTGCGGCGCGTCAGGGGCGGTGGGTGCGGCGGTAGGTGGCTACGCGGGTGCGGGTGGCGCAGGTGGGGG
>NZ_VJYK02000308.1 GCF_007097205.2 Streptomyces alkaliterrae | reverse complement strand
TTCCAACAGCAGCCCGAGGCCGTGGTCGTCGACAACCATCGACGGATCGAAGCGGTAGGGGCTGAAACGCCCGGCAAGCAGCGGGTGTATGCCGCTGGGCGGCTCCTGAGGATGGTGCATGTTCCGCCAACCTCACCCAACGCCGGACCACTCAACACCCGGTGCGCCGCCTGAGCGGTGGCCAACAGAACCACAACATCGGGATCACGCGCGGGCCCTGGCAGCCGCCCCGCCTCGAACTCTCCCCGAAGCCACTCCCCGTACTGGAAGTCGCGCCGCGGCGCCCCCGTCAACGGCCGCAGATCATCCACGACCAGACTGGTCAACTCGACCGGCCGCCGGTGCGCCGCCTCGGGGAAGCGCCCGCCGTGGCCGCGCCATCCGGAGATCCGCAACAGCAGCGACACCAACTCGCCCCGGTCACGCGGGTTCAACGACCGCCGCGTGAGCACAAGCACGTCGATGTCGCTGTCCGGACGCAACCCCGCCGACGTGGCGCCGGACCCGTACAGATAGACGCCGACGACACCACCCGGACTCTCCCGCTCCAGGTACTCCAGCAGCGCGGCGATCACGGTCTCCATCACGTCCGAGACCACCGAGGCGGCCCGTCCTGGCCGACCTGGCCGCCCGTCGCGACGCGTCGCCACACCAGATGGCGGCGCATCGGACGTCCGCTGTCCACCGGGTCGGAGATGGTCAGGATGTCGCCGTCGAGGATCGCGTCCCGCACCTGGTCGGTGCCGACCCACGACGGGTCCTGCGCCGCCTGGACGGTGTGCACGACCCGGTCGCCTTCGCGCACACAGACACCCGCGTACATCATGGTGTCCAACTGCCCGGGCTCCGAGGCGGGCTCGGGCCCGGTACGGAGGACGCTGACGGTCACCCTGTCGTCGTCGGTGTAGAAGAGCACGCCGGCTCGTGCCGGACACCCCGGTCGTCCAGCTGGTAGTAGTCCACGAGTTCCCAGATGCCACGGAGTTCCCGCGTGCTCATCGCCATTGGCCCCTTCGCTCGTGGAACGGAGCGGCGACGGCTGCCTCGGCGGTCATGCGGAGCCGATCGCCTGCGGGTAGTGGAACGTGCCCGACGGGTCGTAGCGCTTCTTGACGGCGACAAGGCGTTCGTAGTTCGCGCCGTAGTAGGCGGTGTGCCAGTCGGTGAGGTCGGGGTCGGGGAAGTTGACGTAGGCCGCCCGGGTGCGGAGCCGGGCGGCGAGCGTCCGGTGGATACGGCTGGTCCGGGACAGCAGTTCGGCCACGTCCGAGCGGCGGGCGTCGTGCCGCCAGTGCGTGCCCACGTCGATGACAAACGTCGCGTCCCGGTGCGGATACGCGGTTTCGCCGGGCCCGGGGACGGCACTCTCGCCACCCATGGCGAACAGCGTCACATAACCGGTGCCCTCCGCCGGGCCGGGCCGCCAGTCCCGTACCCACTCGACCACCTCGGCGACCGTCGCGGCGTCCAGCCAACGGTTCGGAGCCAGGCTCCTGCTCGACATCGCGGACTTCTCGGGGTTCGTCAGCAGGTAGTCCTGCGCGGACCAGAAGTGCCGCTGCTGGACGAAGTCCTTACGCGGCCGCAGCTCCCGGATCGGTCGCAGCAGGCTGTGGAGCCGGTCGTCGGTGCCGAGGTACTGACCGAGCAGTGCCACGGCTGGACGCTCGTCCTCCGCCCGCCGGGCGAACGCCACCCGCACGTCGAGATCTCCCGCGACGTCCCTGACCAGCGCCTCCTGAACCCGGTCCATGAGCCGTTCACCGGCGTCGAGGTCGAGCACGAGGTCGAAGACCGTGGCCGTCTGCCGGTCGACCGAGACCGGTCGGAAGCCGAACGCGGTGTTGATGCCGAAGTTGCCCCCGGCGCCGCCTCGGCAGGCCCAGAACAGGTCCGTGTTCTCCCGGTCGTTGGCCCGTACGACACTGCCGTCCGCGAGCACGACCTCGGTCTCCACCAGCCGGTCACATGTCATGCCCCACTTGCGGTCGTTGAAGCCGAGACCGCCGCCGAGCGTCAGACCTGCGACGCCGACACCCGGACAGCGCCCGCCGGGGAAGTAGAGGTTCGTCGCGCGTGCGGCGTACACGTCGGAGTTGGTGGCACCCCCGCCGAGCCACAACCACCGGCCGTCGGGCCGAACCCCGTTCATCCGGCGCAGGTTGATCAGCAGGCCGGTGGTCGTGGAGTACCCGGCGTAGTTGTGGCCGCCGGAACGCGGCACCAGCGGAACCCCGTGCTTCCGCGACCAGAGCAGCGCCGCCCGCACGTCGTTCCGGCTCGCGCAGGAGACGATGCCGGCGGGAAGCACGTGCGCGTAGCGGAGGTTGTCGGGTTCGGCGAGCGGGTGGAAGCCCTCACTGCCCGGTCGGTGCAGCCTCGCGCCGGGGCCGAGCGCCTGTTCCAACTCCCGCCAGGCGCCCGGCTCGGGCTGGTCGTGAGACCTCGGACCCGGCGGTTCCGGCAGCGGCCCCGCCCAGGAGGTCCGGCCTCCCATCAGCACGGCCGCGCCGGCCGCCGTCCCTACTCCGAGCTTCAGTACGTCACGTCGCTGGGGCATGGTCGCTCTCCGCGTGGTGGTTCCCGCTGTCGGTACGACGGCAGTCAACACCAGCCGTGACGGAGAGTTACCACCCCGCGTCCCGCGTGTCGGAGTTCGTCAGGTGACGGGACGTTTCCCCAGGTGGGCGAGGAAGTCGGCCCAAGCGCCGGCAGTAGTGACAAAGCCGGTGTCCGGCCGCTTGGAGTCCCGAACCGCCACCACGCCGGCGACGTTCGTCGCCACCTCGACACACTCGCCGCTGCCGCTGCTGAAGCTGGACTTTCCGAAATGGAATCGGTGCATGCCGTTACAGCCCCTTACGGATGTCATCGAGGAGGGCCAGAGAGTCGCGCTGGGCGAGTGATTGCCTCGCGGTCCGCTCGAAGTACGAGCGGTAGGTAGAGCTGTCCTCCTCATTCTCCACCCAGACGGTTGATCCGATGGTATCCGTGTGGACGACATCCGCAGCTTCCCCATCGGCGAACGAGAGGATGGTGAAGGACGATGCTGCGCACGCGTGAGCACCTGCCCGGTGCGTTGAGGTGACACCGGAAGCAGGGGCGTGCCGGGCATGCGAGTCCGTGCGCCGGGTGTGCCCTCTGCTCCCGCGCCCAAGGCGCCCCTATGGTCGAGCTGTCGGGAACCCACGTTCACCGGAGGAGGCGCATCGTGGGTAAGCATGGTGACGGTAAGGGCGGGGCCGAAGGCGACAAGCAGCAGTCGCCGAAGGAGTCCGACGGCCAGTGGAACCGGCCGCTCCCGCCGAAGCCGAAGGCGAGCGAGTGACTTCGCCGGAACGACTGCTCCAGACCCTGACGGCCAAGGGCACGTTGCCCGAGGCGTGGCGTGACGCGGTCCTCTCCGTCCCGCGCGAGCTGTTTCTTCCCGAGACCATCGAGGTCGGCGAGGAGATCGTCTCGCGCCGAACCAGCCCGGAGCGGTGGCGACAACTCGCCTACGGCGACGTCGCGCTTGTCACCCAGGTCAACGACGGCGCATCCACGGGTGTCGGCGGCTACCGGCTGCCGACCTCGTCCAGCTCCATGCCGACGGTGATGCTGGAGATGCTGGAACTCCTCGACGTACACGTAGGGCAACGCGCGCTGGAACTCGGTGCCGGCACCGGCCTCAACGCGTGCTGGCTCGCCCATCGCCTCGGCTCCGAGCAGGTCACCTCGGTGGACATCGACGGCGCCCTCGTGGAGCAGGCGGTCCGGAACGCGGCGGCGGCCGGGTACAAGCCGACGTTCGTGTGCGGCGACGGTGCTCAGGGGTGGCCCGCCGGGGCCCCCTACGATCGGGTGATCGCGACCTACACGGTGCCGGAAGTCCCCTACGCCTGGGTGGATCAGGCGCCGGGCGGGCGCATCGTCACACCGTGGGGCGGGAGCTTCTGCTACTACGCGTACGCGGTGCTGGACGTCGTCGACGGTGTCGGCCGGGGGCGGTTCACCGGCAGCCCCGCATTCATGCGCACGCGTACCGGCCGGCCTCACCGGGGATTCCTCTCCGACTTCCTGCACCACCTGGACGAGGGCACCGAGTCAGTCACCACGCTGAACCCGTACGACTTGGCGGGCGACTTCGACGCCCTCTTCTACGTCGGTCTCGCGTTGCCGGACGCCTGGTACCACCTCGTGGAGGCAGACGACGGCAGTGGAGAGGCGACGCTGTGGCTGCTCGCCGACGACCGGTCGTCGTGGGCGGCGGCCGAGTACGCCCCGGACCGCCGCGAGTACATCGTCGACCAGTACGGACCACGCCGCCTCTGGGACGAGGCGGAAGCCGCCTACCGGGCCTGGGAGGCGTGGGGCAGGCCGGACCGGGACCGGGCCGGACTCACGGTCGACCCGAGCGGCCAGCGCGTCTGGCTGGACGACGAGCACCACGAGCTGACCGCCGACCGGACTCCGTAGGTCCCTCCGCGGTGAGGGCGACGGTGTATCTACCCGAAGACCTGAAAGCGCGGCTGGACGCCGAGGCGGCGGCCACCGGTGTCAGCAGGGCGGAACTCATCCGGCGAGGGATCGCCATGCTTCTCGAGGACGCCCGCCGGGCGGGCGTCAGACGAGGCGGCGGGCGGTGGCCCAGCGGGTGAGTTCGTGGCGGTTGGAGAGTTGGAGTTTGCGCAGGACGGCGGAGACGTGGGACTCGACCGTCTTCACGGAGATGTAGAGCTGCTTGGCGATCTCCTTGTACGCGTAGCCGCGGGCGATGAGGCGCAGCACCTCGCGTTCGCGCTGGGTGAGGCGGTCCAGGTCCTCGTCGGCGGGCGCGGCGTCGGTGGAGGCGAACGCGTCGAGGACAAAGCCGGCGAGGCGGGGGGAGAAGACGGCGTCGCCGTCGGCGACCCGGAAGATCGCGTCGACCAGGTCCTTGCCGGTGATCGTCTTGGTGACGTAGCCGCGCGCGCCGCCGCGGATGACGCCGATGACGTCCTCGGCGGCGTCGGAGACCGACAGGGCGAGGAAGCGCACGGGTGCCTCGGGGGCCGCCATCAGGGAGGCGCTGCGGCGCAGCACCTCCACGCCGCCGCCGCCCGGCAGGTGCACGTCGAGCAGGACGACGTCGGGGCGGGTCGCGGTGATGACGGAGACGGCCTGGTCGACGTCGCCGGCCTCGCCGACGACCTCGACGCCGGTGGTCTCCGTCGCGCCGATCTCGGCCTGGACGCCCGCGCGGAACATCCGGTGGTCGTCGACCAGGACCACGCGCGCCCGTCGGCTCTGTTCCTCGCTCATGTCTGTGCCCTCTCCATCTCCAGCTCGACCTCGGTGCCCTCACCAGGGGTGGACCTGATGCGGGCGGTGCCGCCGTTGCGTTCCATCCGTCCGATGATCGACTCGCGTACGCCCATCCGGTCGGCCGGCACGGAGTCCAGGTCGAAGCCGGGCCCGCGGTCACGCACGGAGATGAACACCCTGCCCCCCTCGACCTCGGCGAACACCTGGACGGCGCCACCGCTGCCACCGTACTTGGCCGCGTTGACCGTCGCCTCGCGCGCGGCCTGCAGGGCGGCGCTGAGCCGGTCGTCGAGCGGGCAGTCGCCGACGCAGACGACCTCCACCGGCACGCCGTGGTGGTCCTCGACCTCGGCGACGGTCGCCTTGACGGCCTCGGCGAACGTCTGCGGTTCCTCCTCCTGCTCCTCGCCCGCGCCTCGGGCGCCCTTGTAGAGCCAGGCCCGCAGGTCGCGTTCCTGCGCGCGGGCGAGTCTGGTCACCTCGCGGGCGTTGTCGGCGTTGCGTTGGATGAGGGTGAGGGTGTGCAGCACGGAGTCGTGGACGTGGGCTGCGACCTCGGCGCGTTCCTGGGCGCGGATGCGCATCAGCCGTTCCTCGGAGAGGTCCTGCGTCATCCGGACGAGGTACGGGCCGGCGATCAGCGCGATGCCGACGAGCACCGCGACGGACGCCTGGAGCACGGCGCCCAACTGCCGCCCCGAGCCCTGGATGACGGCGAAGCCGGTGACGCCGACGGCGACGAGCACCACGCCGACCGCAGTGCGGGCGACGGGGACGAACCGCTTGCGGCGGGTCATCTCCGTCCAGTGCTCGCGGCGGCTGTTGTCCGCCTGCCGCCAGACGACGGCGACGCCGACAGCCATGATCAGCAGCGGCCAGACGTAGGCGTTGGTGGCGCCGAACTTGAGGTTCTCCTCCAGGACGACCAGCGCGGCGATCAGGACGACTGCGGCGAAGAGGTAGCCCCGGTCGGGTTTGCGGTCGGCCGGCTTGTAACCGGCGTTCACCCCGCCCGCGCCGAGCGGGACGACAAACCAGAACACCGCGTACAGCAGCGCGCCGAGGCCGCTGGTGAAGAACAGCACGACAAAAACGACGCGCACCCACGCGGCGGGCACCCCCAGGTGTCCGGCCAGCCCCCGGGCCACCCCTTTCTCTTA
>NZ_VJYK02000307.1 GCF_007097205.2 Streptomyces alkaliterrae | reverse complement strand
GTATAAGAGACAGCCTCGGGGAGGGCGGGGGGATCAGACGGAGTCGCCGGACAGCCGCTCGACCGCGCGCAGCAGCGCGGAGTGGTCGAGGCCGCCGTCGCCCTGGGCGCGCAGCGAGGCCACCAGCTGGGCGACGACCGCGCCGACCGGCAGCGCGGCGCCCACGCTGCGGGCCGCGTCGGTGACGATGCCCATGTCCTTGTGGTGCAGGTCGATGCGGAAGCCCGGCTTGAAGTCCCGCTTCTTGAAGTTCTCCTTCTTGCGGTCCAGCACGGTGGAACCGGCCAGCCCGCCGGCGAGCACGTCGAGTGCGGCGTCCAGGTCGACCCCGGACTTCTCCAGGAAGACCACGGCCTCGGCGCAGGCCTGGATGTTGACCGCGACGATCAGCTGGTTGGCGGCCTTCACCGTCTGGCCGGAGCCGTGCGGGCCGCACAGGATGATCGTCTTGCCGAGCGCCTCGAACACCGGCTTCACCCGGTCGAAGTCGGCCTGCTCGCCGCCGACCATGATGGACAGCACGGCCTCGATCGCGCCGGCCTCGCCGCCGGAGACCGGGGCGTCCAGGACCTTCAGGTCCTTGCCGGCCTGCGCGGCCGCCTCGGCCACCGCGATGGAGGTCTGCGGGGTGATCGAGGACATGTCGATGATCGTCGCGCCCTGCCCGGCGTGTGCGATGACACCGTCCTCACCGAGGATGACGGCCTTGACCTGCGGGTCGGCCGGCACCATGGTGATGACCACGTCGGCGTCGGCGACGGCCTCGGCGATCGAGCCGGCCGCCTTGCCGCCGGCGGCGGCAAGGCGGTCCAGCTTGTCCTGCTCCAGGGTGAAGCCGGTGACCTGGTAGCCGGCCTTGATCAGGTTCTCGGCCATCGGGGAGCCCATGATGCCCAGGCCGATCCAGGCGATGCGGGGAAGTGTGTTGCTCATCGGTGTGTGACCCTCTGTGTCGTGGTGTCGTCGTGGCTTCGGCCCGGGCGCGCGGGCGCCCGCGGCCTGGCCGGAGTCAGTCGGCGGTGCGCAGCCAGCCGAAGGACTCGGCGCTGGGCGCGTCGCCCGGCTTGTACTCGAGGCCGACCCAGCCGTCGTAACCGCTCTTGCGCAGCCGGCCGAGCAGGTCGGCGAGGTCGAGGTCGCCGGTGCCGGGCGCGCCCCGGCCGGGGTTGTCGGCGATCTGGACGTGGCCCGTGACGGCGGTGTACTCGTCGATCACCCGCGGCAGGTCCTCGCCGTTCATCGACAGGTGGTAGAGGTCCATCAGGAAGCGGGCGTTGTCCAGGCCGGTCGCGGCGTTGACCCGCTCGACGACCTCCACCGCGGCGGGCGCGCTGACCAGCGGGTACTTCGGTGACTCCGGCTGGTTCAGGGCCTCGACCAGGAGGATCGCGCCGATGCGGTCGGCGGCCCGGGCGGCCAGGGTCAGGTTCTCCAGGGCGAGTTCGTCCTGTCGGGCCGGGTCGGCGCCCTCGACGCGGTTGCCGTAGAGCGCGTTGAGCGCGCGGCAGCCGAGGGACTGCGCGAAGTCGGCGGTCACGTCGACGTTCGCGCGGAACCGCTCGGACTCCTCGCCCGGCACCGAGAGGGCGCCGCGGTCGGGGCCCGGCAGCTGCCCGGCGTAGAAGTTCAGCCCGGTGAGCTGGACGCCGGCGTCCTGGAAGGCGCTGCGCAGCGCGGCCAGTTCGGACTGCTCGGGGGTCGGTGTCTCCACCCAGGGCCACCACAGCTCGGCCGCGCGGAAGCCGGCGGCGGCCGCGGCGGCCGGGCGCTCCAGCAACGGAAGCTCGGTGAAGAGGATCGAGAGGTTCACAGTGAAGCGCGTGTCCGTGAAGCCCATGAGGGTGGCGCTCCTTCCGTATCGCGGAAGTCGTGTTCTATCTGGTGGAAGAGTGCAGCGCTTGCGGGGTGGCTGTCAAGGGGTCCGCCCGGATTGTCCGATCCCTGACCGTCGGTGGCGGTCGTTCGCGGGGTGGCGGGCGGCCGGCCGCGCGGTACGTTGAGCGCGTGCGATTGAGAGTGGAGTTCACGACTGAGCCGTTCGATCTGGACGAGGCGCCGCGACACGCCGTGGTCGCCCGTGAGATCGTGCAGGGCGCCGAACTGGACGCGGTCGACGTCGGTCCGTTCGGCAACACCGCCGAGGGGTCCGACGCCGAGGTGCTGGAGGTGGTGGGGGAGCTGCTGCGCCGCACCCTGGACTCCGGTGCCGCTCGGGTCTCCCTCCAGGTGAGCGTCGTGGCCGACGGCCAGGAGGGGGAGCCCAGATGAGCGCGGTCGGCGAGCACCCGTTCACCGCGGCCGTCAAGCCGCTGGTGGACGCCATGGGCGGGGAGATCGTGGCGCCGGACCAGGCGAGCGGCGACGACGTGGTGCTCAGCTGGGAGGGTCAGGAGGTGCTGGCCGTCCGGCTGCCGCACCTCTCCCAGACGCTGGACAACCTGCTCCTGGATCTCGAGCGCCGGCACGGCAAGCCGCTGAAGGACCTGGACCGCAAGACCAAGCAGTCGGTCGTGCGGATCCTGGAGAACCGCGGCGCCTTCACCGTCCGGCACGGCGTGGAGACGGTCGCCACCGCGCTCGGGGTCAGCCGATTCACCGTCTACAACTACCTGAACAGGGAGAACGCCGCCAAGGCGGGTGGCTGACGCGCGCCACCGGCGGGGGTCGGGGGTCGTTGCCGGGAGCATCGGCGGCGGCCCCCGACGCGCGTTCCGGGCCGGTTCCCGGATGCGTCCGTGAGGGCGATCTTCGGCGAGAAACCTTCAACAAAGTGTTGACGCGCCGTTGCCGGGGGGTTTAGCTATTCCCCAGCCCGAACAGAGCACCATGGCCACGGAGGCCCCCGTGACTTCGAGTCCGACACCGGGGCTGACCCGGTTCAACGCCGCTGACGACCACGCCGCCGAGGCCGCGCTGCACGAGGTGTGCGCCTCGACGACCTGGGCGAAGCGGCTGCTCGCGGGGCGCCCGTACGCGGACGCCGCCGCCCTGTTCACCGCCAGCGACGCCGCGATGGCAGAGCTGACGGCGGACGACCTGGCCGAGGCCATGGCCGGTCACCCCCCGATCGGTCGGCCGAAGCCCGGAGACCCGACCTCCGCCCGCGAGCAGCGGGGCATGGCCGGCGCCTCCGAGGAGCTCAAGGCCGAGATGCTCGAACTGAACCTGGCCTACCAGGAGCGGTTCGGACACGTCTTCCTCATCTGCGCCACCGGCCTCACGGCGGAGCAGATGCGCGACGCGGTCCGCACCCGGATCGGCAACACACCGGAGCGGGAGCGGGAGAACGTCCGCACCGAACTGGTGAAGATCAACCGCATCCGGCTGACCCGTCTCGCAGAAGGAGCCTGACCGACATGAGCACCCAGACGACGGCCTCGGTGTCCACGCACATCCTGGACACCAGCATCGGACGTCCGGCCGAGGGCGTCGCCGTCGAACTGTCCGTCCGGGACGCCGACGGCGACTGGGTCGCGCACGGCGCGTCGAAGACCGACGCGGACGGGCGCTGCAAGGACCTTCCGGCCCTGCCGGAGGGCACCGCGCACGTACGTCTGAACTTCGAGGTCGAGTCGTACTTCGCGCACCGGCAACTCCACACCGACAAGCAGATTTCCGACAAGCAAGCCGAGGAACAGCAGGACGCCCCCCGCGCAAGGGACAGCGGTGTCTTCTTTCCCGAGGTCACGATCGTCTTCGCGGTCACCCCGGGCGAGCACTACCACGTACCGCTGCTGCTCAACCCGTTCGGCTACTCCGTGTACCGAGGGAGCTGACGCCCGACATGACTGCTAATTCTCGCAACGGACGACCCACCGGGGGCCGCCCGACCCTGCTCGGCCAGAACCAGTACGGCAAGGCCGAGAACCGCGTCGTCAAGATCACCCGGGATGGCGACACCCACCACATCAAGGACCTGAACGTCTCCGTCTCGCTCTCCGGCGACATGGACGACGTCCACTACTCCGGCTCCAACGCCAACTGCCTGCCGACGGACACGACGAAGAACACCGTCTACGCCTTCGCCAAGGAGTACGGCATCGAGTCGGCCGAGCAGTTCGGCATCCACCTCGCCCGGCACTTCGTGGAGTCCCAGGAGCCCATCCACCGGGCCCGCATCCGGATCGAGGAGTACGCCTGGGACCGCATCGAGACCTCCGACTCCAATTCCCGCTTCATCGGCGCGGACGAGGTCAAGCACTCCTTCGTACGCAAGGGCCAGGAGACCCGGACCGCGCAGATCACCTACGACGGTGAGAAGTGGCAGGTCTTCTCCGGCCTGAAGGACCTGACGGTCATGAACTCCACCAACTCGGAGTTCTGGGGCTACGTGAAGGACCGGTACACCACCCTCAAGGAGGCCTACGACCGCATCCTGGCCACCCAGGTGACCGGTGTGTGGCGGCACAACTGGACCAGCGACGACCAGCGCATGCCGAACTGGGAGCGCTCCTACGAGAAGGCCAAGCAGCACATGCTCGACGCCTTCGTGGAGACCTACTCGCTCTCCCTCCAGCAGACGCTGTACCAGATGGGCGCGCGGGTCATCAACGGCCGCAGCGAGATCGACGAGATCCGCTTCTCGCTGCCGAACAAGCACCACTTCCTGGTCGACCTCGAGCCGTTCGGCCTCAAGAACGACAACGAGGTCTACTTCGCGGCCGACCGCCCGTACGGCCTCATCGAGGCCACCATTCTGCGTGACGGTGCCGAGCCGCAGATCCCGGTGGACATGACCAACCTGTAGAGCGGTACAGGACCCTGACGCGCGCCGGCGTCACCAGGGGAGAGCGGGGGTGTCCGCGCCCGCACACCGGGACCGGACACCCGTCCCGCTCGCCCCCGGGCCCACCCGGCGGACGGACATCAGGAAGGCACAACCCATGGCTGGACCAGCAGCACAACGCGTGGTGATCGAGGAGTGCGCGATCGCCACCGTGGACGCGGACGACACCGAGTACGCCGGCGGACACATCGTCGTCGCCGACAACGTCATCGAGTCCGTGGGCGCCGGAGCGGCACCCGCCGACCTGGAGAACGTCGTCCGCCGCGTCGACGGCACCGGCCACCTGGCCACCCCCGGCCTGGTCAACACCCACCACCATTTCATGCAGTGGCTGACCCGGGGACTGGCCCAGGACCACAACCTCTTCGACTGGTTGGTCTCGCTCTACCCCACCTGGTCCCGCGTCGACGAGCCGATGGCGTACACCGCCGCCCGGAGCTCGTTGGCCATGCTGGCCCGCGGCGGTGTCACCACGGCCGCCGACCATCACTACGTCTTCCCGCGCGGCGCCGGCGACCTGCTGGGCGCCGGGATCCGCGCCGCCCGCGAGACGGGCGTCCGCTTCACCGCCGCCCGCGGCTCGATGGATCTGGGCGAGTCGGCGGGCGGACTGCCCCCGGACTTCGCGGTCGAGACGACCGAGGACGCGCTCCGGGCCACCGAGGAGGCCGTCGACACCCACCACGACCCCTCGTTCGGCTCAATGCTGCACGTCGCGGTCGCGCCCTGCTCGCCCTTCTCCGTCACCACCGAACTGCTGCGCGAGGCCGCCGGCCTCGCCCGGCGCAAGGGCGTCCGGCTGCACACCCACGGCTCGGAGACGGTGGAGGAGGAGCGGTTCTGCCAGGAGCGGTTCGGCATGGGCCCGACCGCCTACCTGGAGTCCACCGGCTGGCTCGGCGAGGACGTGTGGATGGCGCACTGCGTCCACATGGACGACTCCGACATCGCCGCCTTCGCCCGCACCGGCACCGGAGTGGCGCACTGCCCCTCCTCCAACGCCCGACTGGGGGCGGGCATCGCCCGCGTCCCCGACATGCTGGCCGCCGGCGTCCCCGTCGGCCTCGGTGTGGACGGCGCCGCCTCCAACGAGGCCGGCGAACTCCACACCGAACTGCGTACCGCACTGCTCGTCAACCGCCTCGGCGGACACCACGAGAAGGCGCTCGACGTCCGCCAGGCGCTGCGCCTGGGCACCTTCGGCGGCGCCCGGGTGCTCGGCCGCGCCGACGAGATCGGCTCGTTGGAGGCCGGCAAGCTCGCCGACCTCGTGCTGTGGCGGCTGGACGGCCTGGGCCACTCCAACATCGCCGACCCGGTCGCCGCGCTGGTCCTCGGCCCCGCCGCGCCGGTCACCCTCTCCATGGTGAACGGCCGGGCGGTGGTCGAGGACGGCCGACTCACCACGGTCGACGAGGAAGCGATCGCCCGCGCGGCCCGAGACGAGGCACGCCGTCTGGCGTGCGCCGTCGCGGACGCCCGGTGAACCGCGGCGGCCCGCCTCGCCGCCGCACCCAAGACCCCGGCCGGGAGGGACGGCTCCCGGCCGGCCGGTTCAGGATCCGAGCGGGCTCCTGAACCAGAAAGGCCGGGGCGGGTCCGTGCTGTTCCAGCCACGGACCCGCCCCGGTCCACAACCGAGCGGACCCCTCCCGCACACCGCCGTGC
>NZ_VJYK02000306.1 GCF_007097205.2 Streptomyces alkaliterrae | reverse complement strand
TGTGTATAACAGACAGGGGTCGGGGCGACCGTCCCCTCGGTGGCCCTGGCGGCGGGGAGCGGCGTCGTGAGCTCTGCCGCCGGCGGGCCGTCGGCCCTCGCCGGCAGGGCGGCCGCCCCGTTGCCGACCGGTGCGACGGCCGTACCGGGTACGGTGATGCCCGCCGCGGCCAGCCCTTCGGCTCCCGTCTCCGCCAGCGGGACGCCGTACTTGGCCAGTTTGAGCGGCATCAGCGCCTCGACCGGGGCCTTGCGGCGCCAGCCGCGCCCGTAGCGGGCACGCAGCCTGGCCTGGTAGACGAGCCGGTCCCGTTCCAGCCGGATCACCTCGTCGTAGCTGCGCAGCTCCCACAGCTTCATGCGGCGCCACAGTCGGAACGTCGAGGGGAAGGCGAGCAGCCAGCGGGAGAGCCGGACGCCTTCCATGTGGCGGTCGGCGGTGATGTCCGCGATGCGGCCCACCGCGTGCCGGGCCGCCTCAACGGAGACGACAAAAAGCACGGGGATGACCGCGTGCATGCCGACGCCGAGCGGGTCGGGCCAGGCGGCGGCGCCGTTGAAGGCGATCGTGGCGGCCGTCAGCAGCCAGGCCGTCTGCCGCAGCAGCGGGAAGCCGATGCGCAGCCACGTCAGCAGCAGGTCCAGGGATTCCCTGATGATTCAATGAGTTCAAGCGTCAAGGGAGGCGTACATGGGCTCGTGGTTCGTGGTGTGGGTGCCGGATCCGGGGCGGTGGGGCGTCCTGCCTCAGGAGGGAGTGCTGGGGGTGCGGGACCTGCCGCAGGCCGTGGCCCGGATCGGGCTGCGCCCCGGCGATCCGGTGTTCGTGAGGCCGGACGGAGTGGTGGATGCGGACCTGCTGGACTTCGTCCGCTCAAAGGAGTTCCGGAACCTGGAACGGGAGACGAAGCGGAACTACGCGACGGACATCCGACTGCTGCTGGAGTTTTTGTCCTCGCGGCAGGTGCCGTGGCGGAGGGCCACTGAGCAGGACTTGGCCGACTACCGGAACTGGCGGTGTGAGGCGCTGACGAACCCGGAGCGGATCAGCGGGACGAAGTGGAACCGGGAGGCGGCGGCGTTTACGAAACTGTTCACATGGGGGAAGGTCCGCCCGTTGCCGGTGGACGTGTCACGACGTGAGGACCGGGCGGCGGATTCGGTCAGTGCGCGGGTGTCGTGGCTGACGCCGCGCACCTGGGCCCTGTGGTCGGACATTGGACTGCGCGGCCACAGCAAGGCCGGGGTGCCGATGCCGGGGTGGGACTCGCGAACGGAGTTGCGCAACACGGCTTTTGTGCAGCTGCTGCTCAGCTCCGGGCTACGACGGCAGGAGGGCGGATCGATGCTGACATTCGAGTTGCCCACGCAGCGGCTGCGGCGCGGCAGATACTGCCACGGTGCCATTGCAGGGGCGGTGACCAGGGCGAAGAAGGGCCGGACGTTCTACGCGTCGGTGGATGCGGTTGGGCAGGTCGAGGCATATGTCGAGTCGGAGCGGGCGTGGGCGGTGCAGCGGGCCCAGGCGGAGGGCCGGTATGAACGTCTGCCGGTGATGAGGCTGGTCACGAAGGTGACGCGTGGGCCGAAACCGATGGTCGAGTGGGTGGACCAGGAGGGCGTCGCTGGTGCCCGGGAGCTGGGCCGGTTGGGGTGGCGGGAGCGGCAGTGGCTGTTCTTGGAGGGGCCGGAAGGGCCGGAGCCCGCCTGGCTATGGCTGTCCGAGCAGGGCCTGCCGATGGCTCCGGATCGCTGGAACGGAGTTTTCCGGGCCGCGAACCTGCGCTGCGAAGAGGTCCTGCTCACACCGGCGGAGCGGCAGATGGGCCGGCGATTTCGGCTGGCGGAGGTACGCGGCAAGAGCCCGTACGCGACACCGCACTCCACCCGGCACTCGTACGCGCTCTACATGCTGGTGGTGCTGAACGAGCTGATGGAGAACCGCTACGGGCTCTCGCCGAAGGACCGGCGGGACTTCGCGCTGCTCTTCGGCGACCCGTGGTGGCTGGTGAAGACGCTGCTGGGACATGCGGACGTGGAGACGACGAAGCGGCACTACCTCGCGCCTGTTGCTCACCTGCAACTGGAGTCGATCCTCGCCGCCGCTGATAGCAGCGAGGAGCGGGACGAGGACCGCAGCAACCTGGACGATGTCTTCGCGCGGCTTTCCCGTGAGTCGGCGGGCATCCAGGACATCGACGTTCTCCTCGGGGAGACGTCATGAGTCGGCGTGGGAAGAGGGCCGAACTGCCTCCCGCCGATCACCGCAGCGAGCCGCCGCTGAAGCCGGACGGGCTGGTGGTCAAGGTCGTCAACAAGGCTGGATATACCAAGGAGTTCGACTTCGCAGCGTTGCCGGTCCCTGAGCCCATGCAGCGCTCGCTGGCTCGGTTGTTCGCGGCTCAGTCGAGGGTGTGGACCAGCCACGAGACGGCCAAGACCTGCTGGTCCAGGGTGATGGCCTTTGCCACCTTCCTGTCCGAGCTGGAAAGTACGCCGCAGGATCTCGACGGTTTGACCGTGGCTATGCTCAAGCGCTGGCGCGCCCGGCACGTCAGCACTGTCACCGGCAAGGCCGTGCTGAGCACAGTGCGCCTGCTGTTGCAACAGGACCCGCGATTCGCCGACGGGCCCGTGACGGAGGAACTGCTGCGGCGGTTCCCCGCCGCGAAGCCCAGCAAGCAGTCCTACGCAGGCGACGAACGTAAGGGCGTTGTGCTGGCTGCGCAGCGACAGTTCAGAGCAGCGTGGCTGCGGATCGGTGAGAACACCCGCCTGCTGCGGGCATGGCGAGCGGGCGACTTGGAGGAGAACAGCCGGGACTGGCGGCTCGGTGCAGTCCTGGACCATCTCGCGCGTACAGGCGATGTCCCGCGCAGCATTCTGCCGAGCGGCCAGTCCCACGTGGATCACCGCAACCTCCTTGGTGGGGCCGGTCCTGAGCAGACCTGGGGTCGCCTGTTCCTGTCGCGGGAGGAGCTGACGGCGCTGGCTGTCCTCCTCACCGACCGGTTCGCCTGGAATCTGAAGGTCTACGACCGGCTGCCGACCCCGACTGCCGGCTCATCCGTGGGGGAGAAGACCGCGACCACGTACCAGGTGAAGGTGGAGAAGCGTCGTGCGGGCGGGGGGCGCTGGTTCTCCACCGAGGACGTCACCGATTCTGGTGCCGACTCCCCGGGACGGCTGATCACGCAGGCGTTGGAGGCCACCGCACACGGTCGTGAGCTGGCCGCACGCCTGGCACCGGGCACCGATCTGTTGATGGTCTCGCGCCTTTACGCGCCGAGGCGGGCCGCCCATCGGCACCAGGACACCGAGCGTCCGCGGCCGGTGGGCCCCTTGTCCTTCGGTATCGCCTATAGCGACGCGCAGCGCTGGGCGCAGGCGCACGGCCTCGGCGGCTCGCCTTTCCAGCGCACGCGCCGCACGACGGTGACCCGGGAGGGCGTCCCCCGGCAGCACTCCCAGAGCACCCACGAGCGCGTGTACGTCCTGCCTGACGAACACGTGAAGCGTGCCTCGCGCAGCGTCTTCGCGGATGGCGCCGAGGAGGCTCTCGAACAGGCTGAGGTGGCGGTCTTCGGCGGGCATCTCGCCGACGCTCCGGATCCTGAGCACGATCAGACGGCGACGGCGGACTGTGAGGATGAGACGACCAGCCCATGGCCCACGCCGGAAGGCGGCTGTGGAGCCGACTTCTTGCTCTGCTTGGCCTGCAAGAACGCCTACGTCCACCCTGGACACCACCCCCGTCTCGCCCTCCTGCGCCAGCAACTCGACAGCCTGCGCTCCGTGCTGGACGAGGGTGTGTGGAACGAACGGTGGCAGGACCACTCACTGCGGCTCGAAGACCTACGCGACAAGGTCGGCGCCGCGGCCTGGGACGCGGCCCTGGCCCGAGCCGGCAGCGATGACCACGCCCTCGTCCAGCTGCTGGTGAAGGGAGACCTCGCACCGTGACCAGCGCTCTCGCCCACGACGACGACCCGTACATCCTGCCGATGCCCACCCCGGACAGCCCCGCGGTGCTGCCCCAGTGGATCAACCCTGGCAACACCCATCCGAACTCCCGCTACCGCGACCCCGTCTGGTCACTGGCACCACTCATCGACAATCCCGGCGCCACCCTGATCTCGATCCACTGGAAGAACTGCCCGGCACCCTTGCGGGACGAGATGAAGCTCGTGGTCTGGTCCTTGATCAACGGCGAGCGGAGACCCACCTTCCTCCGTACCAAAGGACTCACAGCCCGGAGCCGGGGCGCGGCCACGACCATGCTGCAGAAGTACTGCGAATGGTTCCGGCTGGCCCGCTGGCTACACCAACGCGGCATCACCCGCCTCGCGGACTGCACCCAGGACCAATGGCGGACCTACGCGAGCGAGCGCCGAGATGAGGGCATCAGTCGTGTCCATGCCGAGATGGTCCTCGGCTACTTCACGGACCTGTGGGTGTACGACCAGCTCAGCGCCCGCCCCACAGGCATCAGCTGCCCACCGTGGGAGACCGAGGGTATCGACGACTACCTTCCCGCCGCCGACGGGACAGACAGGGCAGAGAACTCCACCGAGCCCCTCGACCCGCAGGTCCTGGGCCCACTGCTCATCTGGGCGCTGCGGTTCGTCGACAACTTCTCCGAAGACATCCTGGCAGCCTGGGCCGAACAGCGCCGCCTGGTGGACGTGGCGGCGAACAACACAGCCACCTCGGCGAGTCGGGCCGCCCTCAAGGACTACCTGCTCCCGCTGGTCAACACGGGTGCCCCGATACCCGCCGCACACGCCAAGGGCAGGCTCTACCTGGCCCGTGACTACGTCGCAGCGCACACCGGCGCCACCCGCACCCAGATCGAGCGACTCGTCAAACTGCACAACCTCCAGGACCTCGTCCTTGAGCGCCCTGCTCCCTGCCCCCTGAATGTTCCGGTCACCGGAGAGATCGAGGGCAGACCCTGGCGCGAACACATCGCCTTCGGTGAAGCCACCACGCTGATGCAGCATCTGGGTACCGCCGCCGCCATCGTGATCGTCTACCTCACCGGCATGCGCCCCCAAGAGGTTCAGGCTTTGCGCTCGGGCTGCTGCCCCGACCCCGAGCCGGCCACCGACGGCACCACGGGCCGACACCTGATCCGCAGCCACCACTTCAAGAACGTCCTCGACGACAACGGCAACCACGCCTCCGCCGGTGAGGTACGAGACGTCCCCTGGGTTGCCATCACGCCGGTCGTCCGCGCCATCCGCGTCCTGGAACGCATGGTCCCTGAAGGCGAACTTCTCCTCAGCGCCGCCCACCACGACGTTCACCGCCCCGGCGGCAAGCAGACCCAAGGATCGATCCGGCGCACCTCTCTGAACAGGCGGATCGAGTCCTTCGTCGCCTGGGTAAACCGTGAGGCCGAGGATCAGGGGCTGCCCGACCAGGCCATCCCCGAGGACCCGTACGGCGCGATCGGCATGTCCCGGTTCCGCCGCACGCTGGCCTGGCACGTTGCTCGCCGCCCCGGCGGACTGATCGCCCTAGCCATCCAGTACGGCCACATGCGTACCGTCCTGGACACCCGCACATCCAGCGGCTACGCCTCACGCAGCCGCCGCGGCCTGCACAGCGTCCTCGACGTCGAGACCGCCCTGGCCGCCGCCGACACCGCCGCCCGTCTACGCGACCGCACCGCGGCCGGCGAGAAGATCTCCGGACCAGCCGCCCGCCGCGCGGTCACCGTCGCCGGACAAGCGCCTCGATTCGAAGGCCGCCTGGTCCCCAAGACCTTCGCGAAGAAGGCCACCGCCTTCCTGGCCCGGGACGGAGTCGTCCTTTACGACAACCCGGACGCGTTCCTGATCTGCGCCTTCAAGCACGACAACGCACTCTGCGAACCCGATCCGGGCGCCAACGCCCCGAGGCAGTACGCCTGCAAGCCCGGCTGCGGCAACACGGTCCGCACCGACACCCACGCTCGCCAACTGCGCCAGCGAGCCGACGAGATCGACCAGTTCGCCCAACACGCACCCGGACCCATTGCCCGGAAACTGCAGGCCAACGCCGCCCGGCTCCGTGAGACGGCCGCCACCCACGACACCACCGCCCAGACCATCGAGGCTTTGACATGACCCAGCGGCACCAGGACGAGCGCATCCGCATCCGCGAGGCCATGGACCGGCTCCTGGCCGGGCGGCCCACCGTCTCCAACGGCAGCCTCACCGTCACCGCCCTGGCCGTCGAAGCCGACGTCCACCGCATGGCCCTCATGAAGCGGCACGCAGACCTGAAGAACGAGTTCTACGAACGTGTCCGCAACGAGACCCAGCAGGTCCCGGAGACCGAGAAGCGACTGCGGGAGACCGTCGGCAAGCTCAAGAAGACGGCCGCGAACCAGAAGGAGGAGATCGACGAGCTCCGTCAGCAGGTGACCCTGCTCGCCATGGCCGGCGCCGTCCTCGTCGACGGCCGGGGCGCCCCGCCCGCCCCTGAGCCGCCTCC
>NZ_VJYK02000305.1 GCF_007097205.2 Streptomyces alkaliterrae | reverse complement strand
GCTCCGCCCCGCCCCGACACCTCGCGTCCCCCGGCGTGCTCCGCAGGACGCGGACGCGTCCAGCACCGACCATGGGAGACATGACCCAGGCGCCACCCTCGGGCGGGCAGACCGGCCACCGGACGCGCACCGTCTATCTCGCGATGGGCGCGCTCCTGATGGGCATGCTGCTCGCCGCGCTCGACCAGACGATCGTCGCCACCGCCCTGCCCACCATCGTCAGCGAGCTGGGCGGCATGGACCATCTGTCCTGGGTGGTCACCGCGTACCTGCTGGCGGCGACGGCCGCGACCCCGCTGTGGGGGAAGCTCGGCGACCAGTACGGCCGCAAGAAGCTGTTCCAGGCCGCGATCGTCATCTTCCTGATCGGCTCCGCCCTCTGCGGCATCGCGCAGACCATGACGGAGCTGATCGCGTTCCGCGCGCTCCAGGGTCTTGGCGGCGGCGGGCTGATGGTGCTGTCCATGGCGATCGTCGGCGACCTGGTCTCGCCGCGCGAACGCGGCCGCTACCAGGGCCTGTTCGGCGCGGTCTTCGGTGTGACGAGTGTGCTCGGGCCGCTCCTGGGCGGACTCTTCGTCGACCATCTGAGCTGGCGCTGGGTCTTCTACGTCAACCTTCCGCTGGGCGCGCTGGCGCTCGCGGTGATCGCCGCCGTGCTGCACATCCCGGTGCGCCGCGAGAAGCACCGCATCGACTACGCGGGCACCGTCCTCATCGCCTCGGTCGCCGCCTGCGTCGTGCTGGTCACCTCCCTCGGCGGCACGATCTGGGACTGGGACTCCCCGCAGGTCTACACCCTCTCGGCGCTCGCGGTGGTGCTGCTGGCACTGTTCGTCTCGGTGGAGCGGCGGGCGGCGGAACCGGTGCTGCCCCCGGCGCTCTTCCGCATCCGCAGCTTTGTGATCTGCTCGGTGATCTCGTTCATCATCGGCTTCGCGATGTTCGGCGCGCTCACCTATCTGCCGACGTTCCTGCAGGTCGTGCACGGCATCTCGCCGACGCTCTCCGGCGTGCACATGCTGCCGATGGTGCTGGGCATCCTGACCACCTCCACGCTCTCCGGGCAGATCGTCAGCCGCACCGGGCGCTGGAAGGTGTTCCCGATCCTCGGTACGGCCGTGATGACCGTCGGGCTGCTGCTCCTGCACAACCTCGACGAGCACAGCGCCGACCTCGAGATCAGCGTGTACTTCCTGGTGTTCGGCCTGGGCCTCGGCCTGGTGATGCAGGTGCTGGTGCTCATCGCGCAGAACGCCGTGGACTACGCCGACCTGGGCGTCGCCACCTCCGGCGTCACGTTCTTCCGGTCCATCGGCGCCGCCATCGGCGTCTCCGTCTTCGGCGCGATCTTCGCGGGCGGACTGGGGCCGCGGCTGCGGGACGCGCTGGCCGGCCACGAACTGCCGCCCGGCGTCAGCCCCGAGTCGCTGCAGGCCGACCCTCGCGCGGTCGCCGAGCTCGACCCTGCCGACCAGGCCGCCACGCTGCACGCCTACGCGGAGTCGATCACGGACGTGTTCCTGTGGGCCGCGCCCGCCGGGATCGCCGCGTTCGTCCTGGCCTGGTTCCTGCGGGAGGAGCCGTTGCGCGGCAGCGTACAGGCGCCGGAGACCGGCGAGGTGATGGCGGTCAACCCCGTGCAGCGCTCGTCCCGGGAGGAGTTGGAACGGGCGCTGAGCGTGCTGGGCAGCCGCGCCGGACGCCGCGACGTGTACGCCGCGCTCGCCCGCGACGCGGGGACCGATCTCCAGCCCGCCGCCGCCTGGCTGCTGCTGCGCATGCGGCGGCAGGGCCCGCTCGAGCCGTCCCGGCTCGCCGAACAGGCCCGGATCGACTGGTCGGTGATGGTCGCGGGCGCACGCCAGGTGGAGGAGCGTGGTCTGGCGGTCAGGGAGGGGCTGACCCTCTCCCTGACCGCCACCGGCGAGGACGCCGCACGGCGGCTCGCCGAGGCCCGCGAACGCAGGATGGCGGAACTCCTCGGCGACTGGTGGACCCCCGACCGACCGCGGGACCTCGCCGAACTCGTCCAGACGATCAGCGCGGACCTCAGCGGCTGCGACGAGGAGACGCCGCGGCCCGATCGGTGACGGGACCGGTCCTTACTTGGGCGACGCCTGCTGCACGACCTCGAAGGACCACAGCGTCGAGCCGGTCGCCGCCGGCTTCGGCCGCTCCCCCTCCCCGCCGTGACCGGCACCGCCGGCCTGACCCGCCTGACCGCCCTGGTGGGCGGCCTTCATCGGGCCCTCCATCCACGCCTGGAAGGCCTCCTCGTCCCGCCAGCGCGTGTAGACGAGGTACTGGTCCGTCCCCTCCAGCGGCCGCAGCAGCTCGAACCACTCGAAGCCGTCCGAGCCCTCCACGGCGCCCGCGCGGGACGCGAACCGCCTCTCCAGCACCTCACGCTGCTCCGCCGGCACTGCCAGCACGTTGATCTTCACGATGCTCATGCCGCCCATCGTGCCGTACCGTCTCTCCCGCCTCATACTGGACCCAGTCAGGTGGCCGCTCGGTGTCCTGCGTCTGACATCCGGAATGATGGCGCTGCGAGCGACCTACTAGACGGGGCACGGGGAAACGTGACTGTGGAAGACAACCGGCTCAGCGCGGCGGTGCGAGGGGAATCGCGTACTCGCGTCGCACTGGCGCTGCTGTGGCCGCTGACCGCGATACTCGCGGTGTACCGGCTCGTCGACGTGCTCGGCAAGGCGCCCGACCAGCGCCTGACCGACCTCGGCGGCTGGCTTGCCCGCAACGGGCCGCTCAGCAGCCCGGACACCGTCTACGACGGCGGGACGTTCACCGGCACACCGCTCACGGCGGCCCTGCTGAGGCCGTTCAGCATGCTGCCGGAGCCGATGCTGGGCGCGACGTGGGCCCTCGGTCTGCTCGCGCTCGTGGGCGTGCTGTCCCTTCTTGTCGTACATGCCCTGCCCGGGCGGGTATCCCGGCAAACCAGGTCGGTGATGCTGCCGCTCGTCGCCTCGGTGCTGCTGCTGGCGGTTCCGGTACGGGCCGTGTTCGACACCGGCGGGCCGGGGCTGCTGCCGATCGTGCTGGTGGTGGCCGCGTTTGTGTACGGCGGGCGGTCACCGTGGCGGGACCTGGTGCCGAACGTGCCGCTGCCCGGTCTGCTGATCGGCTTCGCCGCCGCCCTGCAGCCCACGCTGCTGCTGTTCGCGCCGCTGCTGTGGCTGCTGGGCCGCCGCCGGCAGGCCGTCGGCGCCGTCGGCACGTTCGGCCTGGGCACGCTGGTGGCGTGGGCCGCGCTGCCGGCCGCGTCCGCCGACTACTGGTTCGGCCACTTCGCCGGTACCGGGCTCGGCGGCGCGGCGGACGACGTGGGCAACCAGTCGCTGCACGGCCTGCTGCTGCGCCTCGGGCTCTCCGGCACCGTCGAGATCATCCTGTTCGCGGCGCTGGCCGCGGCCGTCGCGGTGCTCGGCCTGCGCCGCGCGGCCCACTACGCGCGCGACGGGCAGCCGCTGCTCGCCGCCGCGATAGCCGGCTGTGCGGTCATGGCCGTCACCCCGGCGGCCTGGCAGCACCTCCAGCTGTGGGTTCTCCTCGCCGCGGTCGGCCGCTTCGGACGGCGTCGCGGCGATCGCCTTGTCTGGCCGGTCCTGGTGGTGCTGGTCACGAGCCTGAGCGCCGAGGCGCTGGTGCCGAAGATCGCCTGGCTGGCGCCGCTGGGCGAGAACGCGCCACTGCTGGTGGCGCTGACGGCCGCCGTGGCGCTGCCGTTCGTCTCGACGGCCTCCCCGCTGTGGGACCGCCCCGAGCCGTCGGGCCCGTTCAGCCGCCCGCACCTGATGCTGGAGCTGCTGCTCATACGCGTCGGCTACTTCGCCTACTCCTACATACGCTCCCTGGCCCCGGACGGCCGTGAGATCGCCGAGGGCCACGGCCACCAGATCCTCGCCATCGAACGCGCCCTGCGCCTGGACGTCGAGCTGCGCATCAACAAGTACGTGCACGACACGGGCTGGTTGGAGACGTCCATGAACTTCTACTACGGGGCGTTCCACTTCCTCATCCCCGTGGCCCTGCTCGCCTGGCTCTACCTGCGCCGCCCGGCCGACTACCGCTGGGCCCGCAACGCCCTGTGCTACACGACGCTGCTCGGCCTGGTCGGCTTCCTGCTCTACCCGCTGGCGCCGCCGCGACTGATGCCGGGCATGGACTACTACGACACCATCAACGGCCCGCAGGACTTCGACGACCCGAACTTCGGCATCCTGACGGGCATCTCGAACCAGTACGCGGCGATGCCGTCGCTGCACGTCGGCTGGTCGCTGTGGGCGGGGCTGGTGATCATCCGGCTCAGTCCCCGGCTGTGGGGGAAGGCACTCGGCGCGCTGTACCCGCTCCTGACGACCGTGGTGGTCATGGGCACCGCCAACCACTACCTGCTGGACGCGGCCGGCGGCGCGGTGGTCGTGGTGGCCGGCTTCGCGCTGGCGGAACTGTGGCTGCGCCACGGCCCGGCCTCCCGTGCGGACCGGCTGGCGTCGGTTCAGGCGACGGACCCGGCGGAGGCGGCGGACCCGGCGGCGGTCGCCGCGCGGGCCGGGGCGACGGACCCGGTGCCGGCCGGCGAGGCCGGCAGAACCCCGGCCGGCGACGCCCGATAGCACCCGTGTTTCACGCGGCCCCTGGCCCGCCCACCCCGGGCGGGCCAGGGGCCGCTCCCGTCGACTGCGCGGCTCAGCCGGCTACGGCCTCGAAGAGGCTCCACAGGCCCAGCAGGGTCATCACACCGGCGGCGATCTTCGAGATGACCCCCAGCGGCACCCGCTTCATCAGCGCGCGGCCGCCGAGGATGCCGATGGCCGCGACCGCCCACAGCGCGGTCACCGCGCCGAGCGCGACCGCCAGCGGGTCGTCGTAGCGGGCGGCGAGGTTGGCGGTCATGATCTGCGTGAGGTCGCCGAACTCGGCGACGAGGATCAGCATGAAGCCGCTCGCCGCGACCTTCCAGAACGACTGGTCGGCGGGCTTGCGGACCTCGCCGCCGTCCTCGTCCTCGTGGCGGAGCAGCAGGAACGCGCCGGTCAGGAAGAGCACGCCGACGATGACCGCGAGCAGCCGCTGCGGCAGCAGTCCCAGCAGGCTGCCGGCGGCGACGGCGAGCGCGACGTGGACGACAAAGGCGGCGGCGACGCCCGCGAAGACGTACGAGGCGCGGTAGCGGGTGCCGAGCACCAGACCGGCGAGCGCGGTCTTGTCGGGCAGTTCGGCGAGGAAGACGACGCCGAAGGTGACGCCGGCGGCGGCGAGGCTGAACACGGTTGGACGATCCTCATCGTTCGGGCCGCGCCGAGCGGACCCGCTGGAGAAGCGAACACCTCGGCACGGCAGCGTCTGGGACACTGCGGCCGAAGGTCTCGCTGGCGCACCACGCGTGGTGCGCTCCGGGCGCCGGGGCGGTGAGCCGCCCAGTATGTCGACGGTCCGGCGAGGAGCTACTCCCCTTCAGATGTCCACCAGCCTACGACAGCCCTCACCGGTCGGCCCGGCCCCGGCGTGCTCAGCGCGCCCGTCGGCCGTCCCGGTGCAGCCTGTCGCGGGCGATCAGTTCGAGGGTGACGGACACCGCGACCGCCTGCACGAACATCAGCGCGACCAGCACAAAGAGCTGCACGGCACCCGCCATCAGCGGTGAGGCGCCGCCCAGCAGCATGCCGACGAAGGCGCCGGGCAGGGTGACCAATCCCACGGTCCGCGTCTGGTCGATGCCCGGCAGCAGTGCGCCGCCCGCCGCCGGTCTGGCGACCTCAAGCACCGCCTCCCTGGGCGGCAGCCCGAGCGCCAGCCCCGCCTCGACCTCACCCCACCGCACGGCCAGCTCCTCCAGCGCGCGCCGACCGGCCAGCACGGTCGCGGTGAGCGCACCGCCGATGAGGATGCCGGCGACGGGGATGAGCGCGATGCCGCGCAGCGGAACCAGTCCCGTCGCGACGAGCAGCAGCAGGACGGGCAGCACTCCGGCGCCGATCGAGCAGGCCACCCAGTAGCCGCAGCGGTCCCGGGTGATCCGGCGGGCGGCGGTGAGCACGGCGACGGAGTACATCAGCAGGACAAAGCCCAGCAGGGTGGGCAGGGCGCCGACCACCCAGCCGATGACCAGCGAGACGGCGCCGAGTTGCACCACCGCGCGCAGCCCGGCGGTGACGATCGCCCGGCCGTAGCCCTCGCCGTTGTCCTGGGTGAGTCCGGCGACGAGTGCGACCGTCGCGGCGGCGAGCAGCAGTACGCCGAGCACCGCGCCCAGTACCGGGGTCACGGGGAGAAGGGTGTCGGTGGCGAGGAGATCGGCCGTCATGGGTCCATTCCGGGGCATCGTGCGACAACTGCGCCTGCGCTGCGAGGTGTTGGCGGAGAGGAGTCACCCCGACCCCTTGATGTGACATGCCCATGTCTTCACTCTGTTACCTGCGGACCGCCGGGACGACACCTGGCGGCACGAGCATGCCTCCGGCGCCCGAAAGCGCGACCCGGTCGCCAGGCACTCCCCCCCCTCCAGGCACTACCCCCTCCAGACCAGGCACCTCCTGCCCCCAGGGAGTTTGTTATGCAGG
>NZ_VJYK02000304.1 GCF_007097205.2 Streptomyces alkaliterrae | reverse complement strand
CCCCGCCTCCCCGTCCTCCTCCTCCGTGACGCGCCGGGTCCACCCAGGGCCGCCGTCGATCCAGCTCCTGGTGACGGTCTCCGCCTCCGACTGGTCGACGGCCCGCTGCAGCCGTCGCCCCTCCTCGGCGTGCCAGCCGATGAGCTCGGACCAGGCCGTCGGCAGCGCCGCCGAACTGCCCGGGCCGAAACGCCGGATGAGCTGTTCCGCCGTCGGCCTGTCCTCCGGGCGCGGGGCCACGCAGTCCTGGATCACCCCGGACAGACCCGGCGGGAGCCCGCCCAGGTCGGTGGCGGCGCGGCGGACGTGGTTGAGCTGCTGCAGCGGCTCCCGGGTCTCCGGGTAGGGCAGCCTGCCGCAGGCCAGGTAGTACAGCGTGATCCCGAGAGCGTAGACGTCCGACGCCGGGGTGCTCGGTTGGCCGTCCGCCTGCTCGGGTGCCGCGAACGCGACCGTCCCCAGGGTGAGCCTGGTGCTGGTGAGATCGCCGGCGTGGGAGATCCCGAAGTCGATGACCTTCGGCCCCTCGGAGGTGAGCAGAAGGTTCAGCGGTTTGATGTCCCGGTGGACGATCTCCTTGCCGTGCAGCTCTGCCAGCGCGTGTGCCACACCGGCACCGATCCAGCGCACCGCGCGCTCGTCGGTGAGCGGCCCACGCTGCACGACAAGCGCTTCGAGGGACGGCGCGGGCACGTACTCCATCGCCATCCACGGCCGGGCCGCCGTCACGTCGCAGTCGAGGATCCTGGCCGTGTACCTGCTGGTGACGCGCCGGGCGAGCTTTGTCTCCCGGTCGAACCGCTTGCGGGCCTCCGCGCTGACCCCGCCCGGGGCCAGCAGGGTCTTGAGCGCCGCGACCCGCCCCGAGGCCGGGTCCCGGCCGAGGTAGATCACGCCCATACCGCCGGTGGCCAACTGGGCGAGCAGCCGGTACGGGCCGAGCTGACGTAACTCCCCGCTCAGGCCGAACACACCTGTCTCAAACGGCTCCGCCACCACGCCGCCCCCTCCCCGAACTCACCGGCGAAGACGGCCGTCACCGACGGCCGGTTCCGCCCCGCCCGGAAGCTCACCGCCCCCGGTCTGCGGCTACTGAACCACCCGTGCGTCGCCCGCAACAAGCCCTGGTGGGAGCGGAGTTGTTGACCGCCGCCTGCGGCGAAGCAGGATGCGGCGGTTCTGTCGCCTGTGGGAGGTTCGAGCTGCGGCGCGGCCGCCGCGGCGGACGGTTCAGCCGGCATCGGATCGTCGGCGGGCGACCGTCAGCCCGTCCGCCACGGGCAGCATGACGGACTCGACCCGCACATCGGCACGTACACGGGCGTTGAACTCGCGCACGGCGAGGACGTTTCCGGTGGCGTCGGCGCGGTGGACTCGGCCCTGTTGGAGCACGTTGTCGGCGATCAGCAGACCGCCGGGGCGCAGCCGGGGAACGAGGAGTTCCCAGTACCGGCGGTAGTTCGGCTTGTCGGCGTCGAGGAAGACCAGGTCGATGTCGCTCTTCGCCGGCAGGGCGGCCACCGTCTCCAGCGCGGGCCCGAGACGGAGGTCGATGCGGTCCTCCACACCGGCCTCCCGCCACGCCACCCGGGCGATGGACGTCCATTCCTCGGAGAGGTCGCAGGTGATGACCGTTCCACCGGGAGCCAGCCCCGTCGCCAGAGCGAGGGTGGAGTAGCCGGTGAAGGTACCCACCTCGACGACGCGTCGCGCGTCCACGAGCCGCGCGAGCAGGGTCAGCAGGACGGCCTGCTCGTGCGGGACCCGCATGACGGCCGACGGGCCAAGGCTCCGCGTCCGGGCCGCCAGCCACCGCTGGACCGCCGTCGGGGGCTCGGCCTGACCCAGCAGATAGCCGTACACCTCGCGGGTGAGGGGGACGTTTTTCATCGCCTCGTAGGGCGCCTGGCTCATCGTGGTGCTCCTGTCGGGGAGGTGGCCGGCAGCGGGTCCGCGGGGCTGGGAGGCGCGGGTGCGGCGCCGTGGGCGTCGTCGAGGGCGCCGAGCATGGTGGCGAGTTTGGTCCCGGTCTCTGCCAGTTCGGCATCGGGAAGGGATCCCCGGACGATGCCGGCGCCCGCGTAGAGGCGCAGCCCCCGCGGATCGGCCTCGCCGCACCGCAGGGCGATGACCCAGTGGCCGTCTCCCGACTGGTCCATCCAGCCGACAAGGCCGGAGAAGTAGCGGCGCGGTACGGGCTCGACGGCACGCACGAGGGCGGCAGCGCGGCGGGTCGGAGTGCCGCAGACGGCCGGAGTGGGGTGGAGGACGCAGGCCAGCGCCAGGGAGGACGGTGCGGGGCGGCGCAGCCGGGCCCGGATGGGGGTGCTCAGGTGCCACAGGCGGCTGGTGGCGTGCAGCCGGGGTGCGGCCGGGATGTCGAGCGTCCGGCACAGGGGGGCCAGGAGCCGCTGGAGTGCGTCGACGACGTGCCGGTGCTCGTCGCGGTCCTTGGCGGACCGCAGGAGCGAGGTGGCCCGCGCCCGGTCCACGGCGGGGTCCGGGTCTCGGGCGATGCTTCCGGCCAGAGGAGTCACGGTCAGCAGGTCGCCGCTCCGCCGGAGCAGCGTCTCCGGCGTCGCGCCGACGAGCACCGCGCCCGCGGCGTCCGGGTGCGGACGCGAAACGGTGACCGAGAAGAGGTGGGCGGTCGGCTCCCGACGGGCGAGGGAGCTGACGAGCGCCGACGCCAACTCCCGGTAGGACCGCCCCTCGGGGAGAGAGACGTGGAGGGTGCGTGCCAGTACGACTTTGGTGACGGTCCCGCCCCTGATCTCGGCCAGGGCGTCGCGGACGGCGGAGAGGTAGGCCGCCGGCGGGGGATCCTCCACGCGCGGCAACGGCGGTCCGGCCGTGGCAGCCGGCGGCCACGGCGGCCGGTCGGCCTCCTGGAGCGCCATGGCGACGGCGTGCGGGCGCCTGCCCGGCTGGTGTGCGCGGCGCTCGACGCGCGTCAGGAGCAGGTGGGCCCGCGTGGTGGTCTCGTCGAACGGGATGGCTCCGACGACGACCGCCCCGGCCGGGCCCGCGCGCAGCGCGCTCTCCGCGGCGCCGGCGAGCGCGGCGAACTGGCCCGGCCCGATCGGCGCCGACAGCCGGTCACCGCCCCGCGCCACCAGGGTGGCGCGGGGTGTCGACAGCAGCCACTGGGTGGGGCTGCCGGCGTGCTCCGCACCGAGCGGTGCCCGTGCCACGCTCAGTGCGGCGCACGCGGTGAGCGCGAGTGAGGCTGCGGCGCCTCCGGCCGCGTGCCCGGCCCGGCGCACAGATCGGTGATCAGCTTGCGGGCACGGCCCGCGACCACCGGGGTGACCCCGTGGATCAGCTGCGCCCCGTAGACGAGCGTGGTGCCCGCCGGCGGTCGGCAGACCCACCGGGTGGCGGTGACGTCGTCAAGGGCGACCGGCCCGGACGTGGCCGTGACCTCGTGCACGAACCGGGTGCCCGGTGCGAAGACGTCATCGGACTCGGCCACCCGGTCGGTCCACAGCTCCTCGCTGGCGCTGGTGTCGAGGTAGAACTCGCCGCCGCTCTCGGCATCCTGAAGATTGAAGACCACACGGGCCAGGCGCACGGGGCGGTCACCCGGGTCCCCCATGCCGTGTACATGCGAGCGGATCACGTCCCCGGGCCTGAGGTCGTGGTACAGCCACGGGGCGGCGAACGCGGCGGACGGGAAGGCGCGGCGGATCACGGGCATCGCCCTGTCGATCGCGTCTGAAAGGATCTCCTGTGCGGCGCCGGGCGGGATCAGCCCCTCGCTGGGGTGGGCCGGTACCCAGCCGGTGGTGGCGAGCTGGTCGTCGACGACCTTGGTGACCTGGGCGGTCTCGTCGACGGTGAGGAAGTTCTCGATCGTCTGCACAGCCAGGGTTTCGGATGTGTTGATCACTTCTCGGCTCCTCTCGCGGTGCTGTCGCCCGTCCATTGCAGGGGCGTCGGCCACCGGAACCAAAGGCCTCACAACGGGCGCGCGGGCGCACACGTCGCCCGCCGCGGGCGCACGGCCCGAACTCCGAGCGCACACCCCCCGCTCGTGCGCCCCACGCGCCGCCCGCCGACCGAAACACCGCCGCACGATCCTGAAGCCGGGCCTCGGCGGGTGGCCTCGGCTCTGCCTACCGCGGGCAGGTCGCGGCGATGACGTGGTCGACCACGTCGTGTGTGCTGAAGCGTCTTCGGTGGGCGGCCCGTTGGCGGTCGGCGCCGCTGCCCTCCGTACGCAGCCGCCGCCACTGGTCGCGCACCAGGTCGAGGTCGTCGTGCCGGCGCAGTGCGGGCTCGACGGCGTGCAGCAGCCGTTCGACGAGAGTGGCCTGCGCCACCAGGCCGCCGGTGAACGGGTCGATGCCGCTGCCCGTCAGCCCGTCACGGGCCGCCCGCCAGCAGGCGGCACGCAGTATCTCCGGTGCCGGACGGGGCGCCGGTTCCCCGGCCCGGACGGCGGTCAGGGCGGTGACGGTCAGGGCCCGGACCAGGGCGGCGATCAGGAGGGTGTCGGCCGGGCTGAGGACCGCGTCGGCGACGCGGATCTCGACGGTGGGCAGGTGGTGGGAGGGGCGGATGTCCCAGTACAGGCCGCCGGGGTCGATGAGTGCCTCCGCCTCCAGCAGGGTCTGGACGAGGTCCTCGAAGTGGGTGGGCGACTCGAAGTAGGGGGGCGGGCCGGCCACGGGCCAGCGTCCCCAGGTGGTGGTGCGCCAGCTTGCGTAACCGGTGTCCTGACCCGCCCAGAACGGGGAGTTCGCCGCCAGCGCGGTCAGGGTCGGCAGCCACGGGCGCAGATGGTTGCTGACGTGTACGGCGTCCCGCGGCTCGGGCACGCCGACGTGGACGTGGCAGGCGCAGACGGTCTGCTCGTCGTCCAGGGCGCGGAAGTGAGCGGTGCTCCGCGCGTACCGGGCGCCCGGTGTCATGGGGACGGGTGTCGTCCGACCGAGTACGGGTGTGCCGGTGGAGGCGACGCACAGGCCGAGACCGGCGGCGGCGCGGGCGGCCGTCGTCCTTGCCGAGCGGATCTGCTCGCCCGCCTCCTTCAGGCAGCTGTGCGGGTCGGTGCGGAGCTCGATCTGGTAGCGGGTCAGCTCGGTGCCCACCCGTTCGCCGAGTTCGCCGGCGGCCGCACGAACCAGCTGGGGCCCGTGGGGGCTTGGGGCCCGGGTGACCGGATCGATCAGGAGGAGTTCTTCCTCGATGCCGACGGTGAGCGGGGCCGCGCAGTGGCCCGAACCGGTGGCGTGTGTTGACGCGAGGGCGTCTGTCGGGGGCAGACCGCCGTGAGGTTGACTGCTCATAGTGACGAGACTGCCGCAGAACGTACCGGGATGGTGTGCTTCCGCGGTTGTTCGCCGACGTTGAGGAGCACGGTATGAGTGAACAGACCGACGTCCTGGTCGTCGGGGGCGGCCCCGCCGGAGCGACCGCGGCGGCCCTGCTCGCCCGGCAGGGACACCGGGTGCGCGTGCTGGAACGCGAGCGGTTCCCGCGCTACCACATCGGGGAGTCGCTGCTGCCGTCCCTCCTACCGGTGCTGGACGTGCTGGACGCGCGTGAGGCGGTCGAGGCGCACGGTTTTGTGCGCAAGACCGGCGCGTTCTACGGCTGGGGCGGACAGGAGTGGTCGCTGGGCTTCGACGAGCCGGGAAGACCGGCTGCCTACAGCTTCCAGGTGGTGCGTTCCGAGTTCGACCAGCTGCTGCTGGAGCATGCCCGTGCGCAGGGAGCAGACGTACGGGAGGAGACCCGCGCGGGCCGGGTCACCTTCGACGACGACAGCGGGGCCGACAGCGGGGCCGGCAGCCGGGCCGACCGGACGCGCCGGGCGGTGGAAGCGTCCTGGAGGGGGCGGGACGGCACCGAAGGGCGGATCCGGTTCGGCCAACTCGTCGACGCCTCCGGACGCGCGGGACTTCTCGCCCGGCAGCTGCACACGAGGCGCGTACACGACGTCTTCCGCAACGTGGCCACCTGGAGCTACTGGCGTGGCGCGGCGCCTCTCGCCGCAGCCCCCAGCGGCGCGACCGGGGTGTTCTCCCTGCCGGACCACGGATGGCTGTGGGCCATCCCGTTGCACGACGGCACCCTCAGCGTCGGACTGGTCACCGACAAACGTTCCTTCGCCCAGTCCAGGCAGACGACCGGCGGTTCGCCTCAGACCGTCTACGAAGAGGCCATCGCCCGTTGCCCGCTGCTGGCCGGCATGCTCTCCGGCGCCCGGCAGACCGCGCCGCTCAAGATCGAGACCGACTACTCCTACGTCAGCGAGGTGTTCAGCGGCCCTGGCTGGTTCCTCGCCGGGGACGCCGCCTGCTTCCTGGACCCGCTGCTGTCCACCGGGGTGCATCTGGCGATGTACAGCGGGCTGCTGGCCGCCGCCTCGATCGGCAGCGTGCTCCGAGGCGAAGTCGAGGAGGACGCTGCCCGCGCCTTCTACCAGACCGCCTACCGGCACGCGTACGAACGGCTCCTCATCCTGGTCAGCGCCTTCTACCGGATCCACGACGGCCGCGACGCCTACTTCCGCAGAGCCCAGCAGCTCAGCCGCCGAGACCAGGCCCCCCTGCGCCTGCACGAATCCTTCCTCAACATCATCACCGGTGTCGAAGACCTCCACGACTCCCGGACCGATGCCGTGGACGCCTTCCTGCGTACCGTGCGCCGACCCGTCAACGGCCGGACGCCGCACGGACTCGCGGGCCATGGAACCAGCGACCTCCTGCCCCTGCCCACCACCCCCGAAC
>NZ_VJYK02000303.1 GCF_007097205.2 Streptomyces alkaliterrae | reverse complement strand
CGTGCGCGCACCCCGTCCGGGCGCACCCCCACCCCCCGGGTGTGCGTCCCGCACCAGCAAGGAACCCCATGGCGACCAGCATGACGGAGGAGTCCGCGCGCCCGGCAGGCGGCGGAAAGACCTTCTTCGGCCACCCCCGCGGCATGGCCACGCTCTTCATGACGGAGATGTGGGAGCGCTTCTCCTGGTACGGAATGCGGGCCCTGCTCGTCCTGTACCTCTACACCGCGGTCACCGACGGCGGCCTGGGCATCGACGAGACGACGGCCGTGGCGATCTACGGCGTGTACAACGCGGTCGTCTACATGGCGGCGATGCCCGGCGGCTGGGTCGCCGACCGGCTGTGGGGCGCCCGCAAGGCGGTGCTCGTCGGAGGCATCGTGATCGCCGCCGGCCACTTCACGCTCGCCATCCCGAACTCCGCCGTGTTCTTCGTCGGGCTCGGGCTGATCGCCATCGGCACCGGTCTGCTGAAGCCGAACATCTCGGCGATCGTCGGCGACCTCTACAAGGACCTGCCGAACTCGCGGCGGGACGCGGGCTTCACGCTCTTCTACATGTCGATCAACATCGGCGCGCTGATCGCGCCGCTGACGGTCGGCTACCTCGGCGAACACGTCGACTGGCACCTCGGCTTCGGCCTGGCGGGCGTCGGCATGACGCTCGCCGTCATCCAGTACGTGCTCGGCGGCCGCCACCTCGGCGACGCCGGCCAGGCGCCGACGAACCCGGCGACGCGGGAGGAGCGGCGTACGGCGCTGCGGCGGGTGCTGCTCTGGAGCGGCGTGGCTGCCGGAGCGCTGCTGGCCGACGTCCTGCTCGGCACGTTCGAGATCGACCACATCGTCAACGTGCTCGCCGTGCTCGGCATCGTCGTGCCGATCGGCTACTTCGTGATGATCTTCCGCAGTCCGAAGCTGACCGCCGAGGCGCGCCCCAAGGTCGTCGCGTTCGTCTGGTTCTTCCTCACCGCCGTGCTGTTCTGGATGATCTTCGACCAGTCCGGCTCGCTGCTGAACATCTTCGCCGACGAGAAGACGGACCGGTTCATCGGCGGCTGGGAGTTCCCGGCCTCCTGGCTCCAGGCCGCGAACCCCGCCTGGGTGATCATCCTGGCTCCGCTGTTCGCCACCCTGTGGGTGAAGCTCGCGCAGCGGAACCGCGAGCCCAGCACCCCGGTGAAGTTCGCCCTCGCCATGCTGCTCATCGGCGGTTCGTTCGCGCTCATGGGCCTGGCCGGAGCCACCGCGGCGGCCAGCGACTCGGGCAAGGTGACCGTCTTCTGGCTGCTCGCCGTCTACCTGGTGCAGACGCTCGGCGAGCTGTGCCTGTCGCCGGTGGGCCTGTCGCTGTCGACGAAGCTGTCGCCGAAGGAGTTCGTCAGCCAGATCATGGGCCTGTGGTTCCTGGCCGTCGCCACGGGCAACGCGCTCAACGGGTGGGCGACGCGGCTGAACGGGCCACTGGGTGACGCGGCGTACTACACGATGTGGGCGCTGGTCGCGGCCGGCGCGGGGTTGGCGTTCCTGGCGGGGGCGCGGAAGCTGCGGGCGCTTACCGGAGAGGTGGACTGAGCATCGCGGGGCCCCGGGCCGGGTGCGGTCCGGGGCTTCTGCCTGCCCCACCCCTCCCACGGCCTTCGGCCAGGGCCCCCAGGAAGGGCTAGACGGGCGTGGGGAGCTCGGCCCAGACCGTCTTGCCGGGGGTGTCGGGGGTTCGCAGGACGCCCCAGTCGAGGCAGAGGCGGCCGACGATGAACATGCCGTGTCCGCCCGGCCGCCCCGGGCGGTGCGGGTCACGGGGCGACGGGGGGTCGGGGCTGTCGTCGGCGACCTCCACACGCAGCGACCTCGGGCCGCTGACGATGGCCAGCTCCCTGGGGCCGCCCGCGTGCAGGCAGGCGTTGGTGACGAGTTCGGAGACGACCAGCAGGACGTCCTCGGCGGCGGCCCGGCGGTCGACGTCGGCGGCCGGCAGCCAGCCCCAGTCCTCCAGTGCCTGTCGGGTGAAGTCGCGGGAACGCTGAACAGCGCCACCGGCTCCCACGAGCCTCAGCCTGCGCACCTGGCGCATGTCGCGCAGCTGCCCCACCGGCGACGCCCCCGGCCCCGGGGCCGTGCCGGCCTCGGGACCGCGATCGCCCGCCGGGGATCGCCGGGTGGTGCTCATCCGCACTTCACCTCGCCGGTTTCTCCGATTCGTCTTGCTCACCGATGTTTGTGTGGCCCGGTCGTCCCCGCCTTCGGCCCCGAAGAGGGTCGACGGCTGCCAGAGGGTTCTCCTGCCCTGTGAAGCGGAGGAGACACCCACCGTTTCCGCCGGGTCGATGTGACTCGCGTGACTGTTCACGTTACGAGTCGGAGGTCTCCCCGCGCGCGGGGATCGCTTCTTCCAGTGAGTCGTGGACGGTGAAGACCGCGCCGGCGCCGGTGATCTCGAAGACCCTGGCGACGACGGGCGTCATCGCGGCGAGGTGGACACCGCCGCCCTTCTCCTCGACGGTCAGGCGGGCGCCGAGAAGGACGTTCAGTCCGGTGGAGTCGAGGAAGTCCAGGGCGGCGCAGTCCACCACCAGGTGGATCGCACCCGCGGCCACGCACTCGTCCAGTGACTGACGCAACACGTCGGCGGTGTGGTGGTCGAGCTCACCTTTGGGCGTGATCACGGCACGATCGCCGCGGTGTTCGACCTCGACCGTCAGCCGGCCCCGGTGGCTGGTGCTGCCGGGTATCCCGCGGTCCATGTACACCTCTTCTGCTCGCTCGCGGCACGCTTGCTCCCCCGCCTCGTGGCACTGAAACCCTACGCCTTGACGACCCGCCCCAACACCCGAACGAATGCTGATGTTCTTCGCAGAAGCGGACATAACCCACTTGCCTTGAACTCGCAAGAGCGGGTAGGGCTAGTAGGGACATCCGACAGAGACGGCCTTGGAGGCGCCGCACACCGCAGTGCACGTCACGGCTTCGGCAGCCATATGCCGAGAAACACGGAGGAGACAATGTCACCCCAGCTCGACGAGTCGCGCATCACTGACGCCATCATCCCGGACGCCCCGACCGGGACCCAGGTGAGCGCACGGACCGCACCGTCGGCACCCCAGTCCACCGCGATCGAGACGGACGACGAGACGACCGGCGACGTGCTGGAGCAGATCGCCGAACTCCCCGCCTTCGACGAGGTGGCCCCCCAGGACGCCCGCGCGCTCTCGAAGGAACTCTTCGAGCGCATGGCGACACTGGAGGAAGGCACCCACGAGTACGCCTACGTACGCAACACACTGGTCGAGCTGAACCTGGCACTGGTCAAGTTCGCCGCCGCACGCTTCCGCTCGCGCAGCGAGCCGATGGAGGACATCGTCCAGGTCGGCACGATCGGCCTCATCAAGGCCATCGACCGCTTCGAGCCCGACCGGGGCGTCGAGTTCCCCACTTTCGCGATGCCGACGATCGTCGGCGAGATCAAGCGCTTCTTCCGCGACACCAGCTGGTCGGTCCGCGTGCCGCGGCGCCTCCAGGAGCTGCGCCTGGACCTGGCCAAGGCCGGCGACGAGCTGGCCCAGAAGCTGGACCGGTCGCCCACCGTCGGAGAACTCGCCGAGCGCCTGGGCCTCTCCGAGGACGAGGTCGTCGAGGGCATGGCCGCCAGCAACGCCTACACGGCCAGCTCGCTGGACGCCCAGCCGGAGGAGGACGACAGCGAGGGCGCCCTGGCCGACCGCATCGGCTACGAGGACCACGGCCTGGAGGGCATCGAGTACGTCGAGTCGCTCAAGCCGCTGATCGCCGACCTCTCACCGCGCGACCGGAAGATCCTCTCGCTGCGGTTCGTCGCGAACATGACCCAGTCGGAGATCGGCGAGGAGCTGGGCATCTCCCAGATGCACGTCTCCCGGCTGCTGTCCCGCACGCTCGGCAGGCTGCGCAAGGGGCTGCTCACCGACGCCTGACCCCCGCGAACCGGCACGAACCACCGGACCGCCCCGGCAACCTCTCCGCCGGGGCGGTCCGGTTGTCCAGCCCCGGTGCTGTCGAGCCCCGCTCGGCCTGTCGAGCCCCGCTCGGCCTGTCGAGCCCCGCTCGGCCTGTCGAGCCCCGCTCGGCCTGTCGAGTTGCGCGGAGAAGTCGGACGAACACGACAATTGTCCCGACATCGCTGACCCCGTCGGGGAGGTAGCCCGTGCTTCGTCGGTTCTTCACCCGCTGCGCCGCACGACCGTCCGTGGTGGCGTCGGCCGTGCTCGCGGTGGCCTCGCTGGTCGCCCTGAGTGTGCTGGCAGGTGGCCGGCTCACCTCGGCCGCCGGCCCCCAGGACCACCGTTCGGACGACCGGCGCCCGGCCTCACCGGTGCCGGACGTGCTGTCGCCGGTGCTCCAGCCGCCACGCGGCCTGGAGGCCGAGGCGACCGGGCCGAGCACCGTCCGCCTCAGCTGGCAGGAGGCCACAGTCACGGGGCGGGGCGTCGTGGCCGGGTACCGGGTCTTCCAGGACGGCACCAGTACGGCCGTGGTCTCGGTCGGGCCCGAGGTGCTGTCCGCCGAGGTCGGCAGCCTGGAGCCGGGCATCAGCTACGGCTTCACCGTGCGCGCGATCGACGCGGACGGGCGCTACTCCGCGCCCTCGGAGGAGGTCGAGCTGACGATGCCGGCCCGGCCGACGGTCTCCGACGGCCCCCAGGGCACTCCCTCGCACGCCGACTGACGGCCGCCGCGTCCGCCCCCGGACGGCGTAACGGCGGGCGTGAGGCCCCCGGAGCACTCACCCGAACGGAGGACCCGGCGGCCCGCAGCGGCGGCCGAGCGCGGCGAGCAGCCGCTCCCCCGGCGGCGCGTCGCCGCGCGCGGCGAGCGGCGCCGCGAAGAGCGTGCCGCGCTGCGCCGGCGGGGGCACGACCAGCGGCACCACCGGCAGCAGCGCGGCGGCCAACGCCGCGGGTGGCGGCGGACGGCGGTCACCGCCGTCCAGCGCGGCGGCCACGTCCCAGCCGTGCACGACCAGCTCCACCGCACCCGCCCGGCGCAGCAGGGCGGCACGCAGCGGCACGCCGTCGACCGGCACGGCGCTCCGGGCGCCCGGTCCCCGCCCGGCGGCCCGGGCCAGCACCTCCAACGCGTCCGACACCCGCGGCACGACCGGTTCCCGGCCCAGTGGGCACGCCGCGAGTCCGCCGTCCGGGCCGTGGGCGTCGGACCCTGCGGCCACCCGGCCGAGGATCAGGCCCTCGCAGAGCGCGGCGACCGAATCCTCCAGGTGCGTCAGCAGCATCCGGACGTCCCAGCCGGCGCAGGGAGTCGGCCGCTCCAGCTGCTCGGGGCGCACCGCCCTCACGGTCCGGGCGGCGTAGCCGGCAGCCAGCACGAGCAGCCTCGCGCCGGCCGGGTCACGCCTCGGAACGCACGGCTCCGGTTCGGACGGCTCCCGCTCGGGCGGATCTGACTCGGGCAAGGCGCCTCCCCGCGGCTCGGTGCGGTACGGCGCCGGTGCGGCCCGTACCCCTCACCCGGATGGACCGCCGCCGCGCGCCGAACTCATCGCCGCGCCCCGATCGCGCTCAGTGCGTAGCCGGCACCCGTACGCCTCGCTGCCACACATCCCGCACCAGCGGTACTCCCGGACGGTACGCCAGATGGACGTGGCTGGGCGCCTCCAGCAGCACGACATCGGCCGCCGACCCGGGCGTCAGCCGGCCGACGTCCGTACGGCGCAGCGCCTCCGCGCCGCCCGCCGTGGCCGACCACAGCGCCTCGTCGGGTGTCATGCCCATCTCCCGGACCGCCACCGCCACGCAGAACGGCATGGAGCTGGTGAAGGACGAGCCGGGGTTGCAGTCCGTGGACAGCGCGACGGTCACACCGGCGTCCAGCAGCCGCCGGGCGTCGGGATAGACCGCCCGGGTGGAGAACTCGCACCCCGGCAGCAGCGTGGCCACGGTGCTCCCGTCGGCGAGCGCGGCGACGTCGGCGTCGGTGAGATGTGTGCAGTGGTCGGCTGAGGCGGCGCCCAGTTCGACCGCGAGCTGGACGCCCGGGCCTGCGGTGAGCTGGTTGGCGTGGACGCGCGGGATCAGGCCGCGGGCCGCGCCGGCGGTGAGGATGGCGCGCGCCTGGTCGCCGTCGAAGGCGCCCTGCTCGCAGAAGACGTCGACCCAGCGGGCGTGCGGTGCGCAGGCGTCCAGCATCGGACCGGTGACGAGGTCGACGTAGCCCGCCGGGTCGTCGGCGTACTCGGGGGCGACGACGTGGGCGCCCAGGTAGGTGACCTCGTCGGTGTGGGCGGCGGCGATGCGCAGCGCTCTGGCCTCCTCCTCGACGGTGAGCCCGTAGCCGGACTTGGTCTCCACCGTCGTGGTGCCCTGGCGCAGCATCTCGGTGAGGTAGGTGGTGAGGTTCGCGGAGAGTGTGTCGTCGTCGGCGAGGCGGGTGGCGACGACCGTGGAGCGGATGCCGCCCGCCGTGTAGGGGCGGCCGGACATCCGGGCGTTGAACTCGGCGGTGCGGTCGCCGGCGAAGACCAGGTGGGAGTGGCTGTCGACGAACCCGGGGATGACGGCCCGGCCTTCGGCGTCCACCCGCTGGTCGGCGGCGGGGGCGGCGGCGGCCGGTCCGACCCAGGCGACGGTGCCGCCGTCGAGTACGAGGGCGGCGTCCGTCAGCAGGCCGAGCGGGCCCGCGCCCAGGTCGGGGTTGTTGGTGACGAGACTGCCGATGTCGGTGATCAGTGTGCTCCCGCCGTCCGTCGGCGGGACGGGCCCGGGTCCACGG
>NZ_VJYK02000302.1 GCF_007097205.2 Streptomyces alkaliterrae | reverse complement strand
CCCCCGAGCCGGGTGCCTGCCCGCCGACGAGGAGGGCGGCCCGCCGGATGGGCCCGGCGCCGGTCGCCGACCAGGCTGTTGGCGACCGCCCACAACCGAGGGGGAACCCATGCGCACCACCCGGACCACCCGCGCCGTGGCGGCGACAGCCGCGCTCGCCGCCCTGCTCACGCTCGCGCCCGCACAGGCCGCGACGGCCCTCGCCGGCCCGGCCGCCGCCCCCGGCCACGGCCTCAACCCCGGCCCCGACCGTGCGAGCACCGGCCGGTCCTCGTTCCAGGCAGACGTCTCGGCGGCCCTCCGCGAGGCGGACTTCGTCAGCCTGGCCGGTGAACTCCGCGTCGACGGCCGCTCGGCCAGGGCCCGCGCCGGCGTCGCCGACCTGCGCACCGGCGCGCCCGTACCGGCCCGTACGACGTTCCGCATCGCCAGCACCACCAAGACCTTCGTCGCCGTCACCCTGCTCCAACTCGTCGGCGAGGGAAGGCTGTCGCTGGACGACCCGGTCGAGCGCTGGCTGCCCGGCGTGGTGCGCGGCAACGGCAACGACGGCAACGCCGTCACCGTGCGCAACCTGCTCCAGAACACCAGCGGCATCCACAACTACACCGACATCCTGGAGGACGAGGACAGCGCGGCGGAGTTCGAGCGCCACCGCTTCCTCCGCCACACCCCGGAGCAGCTGGTGGCGCTCGCCATGCGGCACCAGCCGAGCTTCCCGCCGGCCCACAAGGACGATCCGAAGCCCGACTGGGAGTACTCCAACACCAACTTCGTACTCGCCGGCATGGTCATCAAGGCCGTGACCGGCAACAACTGGCGGGTGGAGCTGGACCGTCGGATACTCCGCCCGCTGCGGCTCACCGACACCCACGCCCCGGGCCTGGCCACCCGGCTGCGCGGTCCGCACGCCCGCAGCTACCACCGCTTCGAGGACTCCGAGGACTACACCGACACCACCGTCCGCGACGTCACCTGGGCGGACGCGGCCGGCGAGTTGGTCAGCAGCCACCGGGACGTGCACCGCTTCTTCACCGCGCTGCTGGCCGGCGGCCTGCTGCGGCCCGCGGAGCAGCGCGCGATGCTGCGCACGGTGCCGATGCCGGGGATGTACCAGGACGTGTGGCCGGGGGCCCGCTACGGACTCGGAATCATGTCCCAGAGCCTGCCGTGCGGCGGCGTGCGCTGGAACCACGGCGGCGATCTGGCCGGCACGACCGCCCGGAACTCCTTCACCGCCGACGGCCGCTTCGGGATCTCCCTCGTCAGCAGCGGCAAGCGGTACGAGGACCAGGCGATCTACCAGCAGGAGGCGGCACTCCAGAAAGTGATCGACCGCTCGCTGTGCGCCAGCGGCGCCGGCTCCTCCGGTACGCCACAAGGCGGTTGAGGACTCAACTCGTCGGTAATTTTGTCCTAGACCTACCGTTTTGCCGGTATGCACGGCACAATGAGATCGCGGTCAGGCTTGTGTTTCCTCTGTCCCAAGGGGGCGAATCGCATGGCCGATATCTCGCACGCCCGCGGCGACCTCAGTGGTCACCCGGACGCCACGGAGATGCGGGCCCGGTACGACCGCGTACTGGGCGGCAGGGACGTCGCGCTGGTGGACGGCCCGGTGTTCCTCGCCGGTCTCTACCTCGCATGCTCCCCGTGGATTGTGCATTTCACCGCCAACCAACCGGCGCTGACCGTGCACAATCTCATCATCGGTGGCGCCATAGCCGTCATGGCTCTTGGTTTCACCATGGCCCCTGAGCGCATGTACGGGCTCAGTTGGGCGATGTGCGCCATCGGCGCCTGGCTGGTGGTCTCAGCGTGGATCGCCGGTACCAACCCCGACGCCGGAGTCATCTGGAACAACGTCGTCATCGGTGCTGTCGTCTTCTGCATGGGCCTGGCCTGCGCGGCCACGGCGATGCGGGTGAAGAAGCGCGACTGATCGCGACGTCCCGAAGGTCAGAGGCGTCTGACGAACGCGAAGGAAGTGATGTGGAAGAGCAGGGCAAGCAAGACACACGGTCCTGTGCGCGCCGCCCCGTCGACTCTCCAGCCCCGGGGGCGGCGCGCACCTCCACGTCCGGATCGCGCACAGCCGGATCGCGCACAGCGGGGCGCCGCGCACCCACGCGGCGCCCCGGCGCACGACGTACGGCGGCGGGCGCGGTTGTCCTGCTGGCTGCCACCAACGTCGTGGCCAACCGGGTCGCTCCCCGCACCTCCGTACCCCTCTCGCTCACCACCGCCACCGCGCTCGCCGCCCTCGCCCGCGCCCGGGGCCACGGCTGGTCGGCACTCGGCCTCGGCCCCGACCGGCTCGGCCACGGTGCCCGGCTCGGCGGACGGGCGGCGGCGGCCGTCGCCCTCCTCTACGCCGCCGGCGCCCTGCTGCCCGCCACCCGGCCGCTCTTCGCCGACCAGCGCGCCGCGCCCGACCTGCCCGGCCTGCTCCGCCAGTCCCTCGTGGACGTACCGCTGGGCACGGTGCTGCCCGAAGAGATCGCGTTCCGCTCGGTCCTGCCCGCCCTCCTCTCCGACGCCTTCGGCGAACGCGCGGGGCGGGCACTTCCCGTGCTGCTGTTCGGCCTGTGGCACGTACTCCCCTCGGCCGACCTGGTCACCGCCAACCCGGCGCTCGCCTCCGCCTCCGCCGCGGGGACCGGCGCCCGGCGCACCACCGCCGCGCTCGGCGCGGTGGTCACCACCTCCGTCGGCGGCGCACTCTTCACCGCCGCCCGCGCCCGCAGCGGCAGCCTGCTGGCCCCCGCCCTCCTCCACGCCGCGCTCAACTCCCTCGGCTACCTCGCCGCCTGGACGGTGACCCGGCCGCGTGGGCAGCGCCGGGGCCGTGGGTAGCGCCTGGCCGGTAGTCCCGTCGGGGGCATGGCCGCTGTCGGTGGTGTGCGGCAGGCTGGGAGCCACGTCCCGATCCGTCGGAGGTGGCGATGGCAACACGGCTACAGGTGACCGTCGACTGCGCGGACCCCACGCGCCTCGTCGCCTTCTGGGCGGAGGCGCTGGGCTACGTCCCGGCGCCCCCGCCGGACGGCTTCCCCGACTGGCGGTCCTACTACCGCCGCATCGGCGTGCCCGACGAGGAGCTCCCCGAGGAGGCCGACGTGACCGACTCGGTCGTCGACCCCGCGGGTGTCGGGCCCCGGCTCTGGTTCCAGCAGGTCCCGGAGCCGAAGGCCGGCAAGAACCGCCTCCACCTCGACCTGCGGGTGACGGCGGGCCGGGCGGTGCCGCTCGCGGAGCGCCGCCGCCAGGTGGACGCCGAGGTGGCCCGGCTGCGGGACGCCGGCGCCCGACTGCTCCACGTGCTCGACACCGAGGGCGTCGACCACTACGCCGTTGTCATGCAGGACCCCGAAGGCAACGAGTTCTGCGTCTGCTGACCCACCGCCGCGCCGTCAGCCGGTCGCCAGGTCCGTGGGCAGCAGGGGGTGGTAGCCGGACCCCGGTGGGGCGGCGAGCGCCGCGGTGATCTCCGGAGGCATCAGGGTGGGATCGAGAACGCCGCGTACCAGCCGGCCGACCAGATCGTGCCAGACCGTGGCGCGGCGCAGCAGCGCGTGGTCGCTGCCGGTGATCTCCACTCCGCAGGCCCGCACTCCGGCGGCCTTCGCCCGGCCGACGAAGCGCCATGACGCCGTGGGGTCCGTCATCCGGTCCTGGTCGGAGTGGAGCAGGACGACGGGGCGGCCGGTGAGGTGCGCGGTGGGTTCGTCGTCGGGGCACCAGGGAGCCAGCGCCACCACCCCGCGCACGGCCTCGTGGCCGCCGATGTGCAGGGCGGCCCGGCCGCCCATGGAGTGCCCGAGCAGCACCACCGGCATCGGCCCGTACGTCTCCAGCAGCGTCTCCAGGGCCGCCCTCGCGTCCTGCGCCGGGTCGGCGCGGTCGCCGTTCCAGCCACGGTGCCGGTAGCGGACCTCGGCGACCACGACGGGCGCGTCGGCCGCGCGGGTGACGGTGGTCGCGAAGGGCCGCATCCGCTTGGAGGGCAGGTTGAGGGCGGTGGGCGGCTCCAGACCGTGCGCCCGGCCGCCGTGCAGCAGCAGGACAAGCGCGTGCGGGTCGGGCGGCGTCGCGTACAGCCTCGGCGGATGGTGCTCCACTGACCTACCTGCCTCTCCACCGCGCCGGGGCGCGGTCGGTTCCGTCCGGTGGCCACCGCCGCCCGCCGCGGGTGGTGGCGGCCCCGGCGCCGAGACGGCGGCCGCGTGGCCTCACCCCCGCCCGGTGCCGGTACCACCGCGGGCCAGGCCGGCCACCGTGAGCGCGCCCCAGCCGAACGAGATCGCGACCGCCTTCAGCCTACGATCGCGCGGCAGGGTGGCCGCGAGCAGCACGCCGTCGCCGAAGTCGGCGGCCAGCCGTACGGCGGCGGCCACCCGCATCGCCGGGCCCGGCGGCGCGCACAGCATGGCGACCCCGCTCGCCGCGTCCCGCCAGCCCAGCGGGCGCAGCGAGACGGCCGTGTGCTCGGCGACCCGCCCGCGGTCGTCGGTGAGACCGGAGGGCCGGGCGAGCAGCTCCGGCCGGGCGGTGACGGCGAGTCCGTACAGGGCGGTGGCGGCGCCCACGATCCGCAGCAGTCTGGTGTCCATACCCGTTGTTCCTCTCCGCCGACGCTTCCGGACGCCTGCGCGGACCGCCTTCTCCCGGCGGACCGCCTTCTCCCGGCGGGCGGCGGCGCGGCGGGCGGCGGCGTCGGCGGCGGCTCAGGCGGGTATCTCCGCCGGAAGACCGAACTTGTCGAACAGGGCCCGGTCGAAGAAGGCGACCACGTGCGACACCGCGCCCTCCCGCAGCGAGAGCACGTGCAGGTTCCACGGCTGGAACGGGCCGTTCCCGCCCTCCCGCAGATACAGCGCGAACGAGGGCTGGCCGTTCAGCTCGGCGGGTATCAGCCGCATGTCGCCGGGGCCGGCCGGGCAGCTGGTGCGGATGAGCTCGCCGATGTCGGTGGGGCCCTGGTACCAACTGAGGAAGGGCGGCATCTCCCAGACGGCGTCGGAGGTGAACAGGTCGACGATGGCCGCGATGTCCTTGCGCTCGAACGCCACCACGTACCGCTCCAGCAGCTCCCGCTGCTCCGCCGTGGTGGGCGGGCTCACCGACTCCTCCGTCGGCGTCACCTCCTTGAGCTGTGCGCGGGCGCGCTGGAGCGCGCTGTTCACCGACGCCGTGCTCGTCTCCATCAGCTCGGCGACCTCGGCGGCCTTCCACCGCATCACGTCCCGCAGCAGCAGCACCGCGCGCTGGCGCGGCGGCAGGTGCTGCAGAGCCGCGACGAACGCGAGCCTGATGCTCTCCTTCGACGTCACGATCGTCGCCGGGTCGTCGCCCTCCGCGCCGACCATGGCGTCCTGGACGGGCTCCAGCCAGTCGACCTCCGTCCGCTGGGCGAGGACGTCGGACGGGTCGGAGTTGGGGCTGCCCAGGCCCGTCGGGAGCGGGCGCCGCTTGCGGCTCTCCAGCGCGTCCAGACAGGTGTTCGTGGCGATGCGGTGCAGCCAGGTGCGCATCGAGGACCGGCCCTCGAAGTTGTCGTAGGCGCGCCAGGCCCGCAGGTAGGTCTCCTGGACCAGGTCCTCCGCGTCGTGCACCGAGCCGAGCATGCGGTAGCAGTGCGCCAGCAGCTCCCGCCGGTACGGGTCCGCCAGACGCGGGAACTCCTCCTCCTTGAGCTGCTGGTTCTCCCGCATGGTCACGCCCTCTCGTCGGCTGGACTACCTCGGCTCCCGCCATCGTGGCAGACGCCACTGACAACGCCCCTCGACCGCCCTCGGGCACCGCACACGCCCCGCTCGTCCGGCTCCGCTCACCCGCCCCGCTCACTCCGGAGATTGCGGGGTGATCAGCGCGCAGACCGCGCCCACCGGGTCGGCGAACATCGCCATCCGCCCCACGTCCGGCAGGTCCATCGGCGGCACCAGGGTGGCGGCGCCCTGCTTGACCGCGGCGTTCAGCGCGCCGTCGCAGTCGGTCACCGCGACGTAGGGGTGCCACTCGGGGCCTGAGCCGACGTCCCGCTCCTCCCCCGGCAGCTCGAACAGGCCGCCGAAGCCGTCCTCCACACCGCCGCCGAACGGTGCCAGGACGCTGTACTCGACCTCCGCCATCGGCGCCGGGTGCAGCGCCCACGAGAACAGCGCCCGGTAGAAGGCACCGGCGGCCTCGGCGTCCGTCGTGTACAGCTCGACCCAGCACAGCGCGTTCGGCTCGCTGACGACGTCCAGGCCGAGGACGTCGCCCGGCTGCCAGAGCGCGAAGTCCGCGCCGGTGGGGTCGGTGAGCGCCGCCGTGAGGCTGCCTCCCGGGGCGTCCGCGGGGCCGGCCCGCACCGTGCCGCCGACCTCGCGGGCGGCGGCGATCGTGGCGTCCACGTCGGGGGTGGAGAAGTACACCGTCCACGAGGGCCCGGTGTCGTACTCGGCCAGCGGGCGGACGGCCGCCGCCGTGCGTCCGTGGAGTCTGAGCAGTCGCAGACCCTCCGGGTCCGGCCCGCCGGGTTCGACCGTCCAGCCGAAGACCTCCCCGTAGAAGCCGGCCGACGCGTCGACGTCGGGACTGGCCAGATCGAGCCAGTTCGGTGAGCCGGCGAGGTGGCTTGTGGTCAGCATCGGCCCGAACCTCCCAGGTGCGCGGCGCGGCCGGTGGACCCGGAACGGCCCGCGTTCCCGCCTGCGCCGGGCGTCAGGCCCCGCCGCCGGGCAGCCGCCCGGGTCCCTCCCAGCAGCCTAGGCGCCATCC
>NZ_VJYK02000301.1 GCF_007097205.2 Streptomyces alkaliterrae | reverse complement strand
CCGCCCGTCCCGGTCGGGCCCTTGGCGGGGCCCGACCGGGACGGGCGGTGTCACGGTCTCCGTGTGACGCCGGGTGTCGTGGTGCGGGCGCGGCGGCGGTTGGCGCGGGCGGCGAGGAAGCGCACGCCGACGGCGAGCGGCGCGAGCGCGTACTTCGCGGCGCGGGCGGACCGCGGATCGACCGTGCCGATGTCCTGGACGGGGATCACCGGCATGGTCGGCCTCAGCGCCCGGCGGACCGACTCGGCGGCGGCCCGGCCGGAACGGACCGCGCCCTCCATGCCGGCGATGCCCGGCGGCGCGGCGCAGAAGTCCCCGGCGAGATGCAGGTTCGGCAGCGAGGTGGAGTTCTCGGGCCGGTGCCGGTCGGAGCCGGGGGCGGGGGCGTAGAAAGGGGTGTCGAAGTGCGGCTGGTAGCAGACGTGCTCGATGTCGTCCAAGCTCAGCGCGGGTATGTAGGTCATCAGCTCGGCGACGATGACTTTGACCGCCTCGTCGTCCGACAGGTCGGCGAGGCGGGCTGTGCGGCCGACGACGCAGTTGAGCACGGTGGTGGTGTGCCCCTCCCAGACCTGGCCGACGTCCAGGAGTGTGATGGCGTGCGGGGAGCCGACCAGCCGTACGTGCTCGTCCGGCATGCCGGGCAGCCGCCGCCGCAGATGGAGGTGGAGGGCGCCGAGCGGCCGCGAACGCAGCTCCTCCGCGCCGTACTTGGGGCGCAGCGCGCTGGTCACGTCCGGGCCGAGACCGGTCAGTACGCCGTGCGGGACGGCGAGCACGACGTGGCCGGTGACCTCCTCGGTCACGGTCCGCTCGCCGTCGGGCAGCGCGGCGTCGCGGAGGGTGAGGGTGGCGAGCCGGCCGTCGGCGACGGTCGCGCCGACGAGTTCCACGCCGGTGCGGACCTCCACGCCGTCGGCCTCGAGCCGGCGGCGGAAGGGGCCGATCAGCGTCTGTTCGAGGTCGGCCCTGGGCATCAGCACTCGGCCGGGGTCGCTGGAGAACCCGGCGATGCTGCCGCGGAAGCTGGCCGCGGACGCGACGTCGGGTTCGGCCGCGCTGGAGGCGACGAAGAGGTGCTCGATGTCGTCGATCGCCGGCCGGGTGAGGTACCAGCGGGAGCGCAGGAACTCCCGGAGGGACTGGTCCCGCCGGTCGTAGCGCTGGGAGAGCAGGTCGATCAGCCCGTAGTAGAAGAGCAGCCGGTCGGCGGGCGGGGTGACGCCGGAGCGGATGTCCTTGACGAAGTCGGCGAAGCTGAACAGGGCGCCGTAGGAGCGGAAGTGCGGGAACTCGCCGGGCAGCAGCTGGTAGAAGTTGTCGGTCTCGGCGAGCCGGTCGCCGATGCCGAGTTCGTCGACGAGTTCGAGGGTGCTGCGGTACCAGGCGGGGATGATGTGGACGCCGTGGTCCTCGGTCCGGCCGTTGATCGTCCGCGCGGTGGCCTGGCCGCCCAGCTCGGCACCGGCCTCCAACAGGCGGACGGGTAGGCCGAGTTGGCGGATGGTGAGGGCGGCCGTCATACCGGCGAGACCGCCGCCGACCACCGTGACGGGCACCTTGGCGGTCGTGGCGCGGCCGCTCGTGCCGCCGCCGCTCGCCCCGCCGCCGCTCGTCGTGATGCCGCTCATCGGGCCTCCCCGGTGGCGTCGGTGGTGCCGGAGGCCGCCGCGTGGTCGCGGTAGGCGGCCATGGCCATGATCGGGTAGATCAGCCGCAGCATGCTGTCCCGCCAGTACAGCCCGTCGTGGTGGACGACCCAGGTGTGCCAGGGCTCCGGCCAGTCGCCGTCCGCCTCCTGGGTGCGGATCAGGTGGTCGAGGCCGGCGCGGACGGCGTCGCTGTCGGCGCGGCCGGCGGCGATGAGCGCGATGAGCGCCCACCCGGTCTGGGAGGGCGTGCTCTCGCCCTTGCCGATCCACGCGGGGTCGCGCAGGGCGCGGATGTCCTCGCCCCAGCCGCCGTCGGCCTGCTGGTGCGCCTCGATCCAGTCGCAGGCGCGGGCGACGACCGGGTCGGTGCCGGGGACGCCGCAGGCGGTGAGGCCGGTGACGGCGGCGCTGGTGCCGTGCAGGTGGTAGCAGGCCCACCAGCCGGGCCAGGAGCCGTCCTCGTGCTGGTTCCGGCGCAGCCATTCGACGCCGCGGCGGGCTGCCTCGCCCCCGCCCTGCCCGTCGGCGCCCAGCGCCTCCAGGACGTGTCCGGTGATGTCGGCGGAGGGGGCCTCCAGGAAGCCGATCTTCGCCAGGTGGTCGCGGCCGGGGAGGCGCCAGCGCAGCGGTTCGAAGGCCGCCCAGCCGCCGTCGTCGCATTGTTGGGAGAGCATCCAGCGGCAGGCGCGGTCGACGGCGTCGTCGACGGTGGCGTCGGTGCCGCGCGGGTGGAGGCGGCGGAGGGCGACGACGGCGAAGGACGTGTCGTCGGCGTCCGGGTTGGTCCGGTTGACGAACTCGTACGGCCAGCCGCCGGCCACCGGGTCCTTGGTGAGGACGGCCCAGTCGCCCAGCTCGGTGACCTGGGTGTCGAGCAGCCAGCGGGCGGCGTTGTCGGCGGACTCCCTGGCCTTCGGGTCGCCGCTCATCGCGGCGGCGGAGACGCCGAGCGCGGTGTCCATGACGACGGAGGTCCACATCTCGATGCGGCGTTGCCCGTTCTTGTGGACGACGTAGCCGTCGAGCGCGGCCATGGCCTTCCGGATCACCGGGTGGTCCTGGCGGTAGCCGACGGTGTCCAGGCCCATGACGACGTTGGCGGTCTGCGGCCAGTTGCCTCCCCAGCTGCCGTCGGTCTCCTGGGTGCGGACGAGCCAGTCGGCGGCCTTGCGCACGGCCCGGCGGCGGAGGAAGCCGATCGGGTTGCGGTTGTACCAGTGGCTGAGGCGGGTGGCGATCCGCAGGGCGCGGGGCCTGGGCAGTCGGCGGAAGCCCCGGTCGGGGCGCTTGAAGAGTTCGGTGATGTGGAAGCCGGCCGGGGTGACGGGGCGTTCGGCCATGAAGAGGCTGTTGGCGACGACGATGCCGCGGGCGGCGGCGCCCACCTGGTAGATGTTCCCGGGGAACCAGCTGGGCAGCAGGATCACCTCCGGCGGGATGATCGGGATGTCGTACCACGGCCAGACGCCGATGACGGACAGCCAGGCCAGCATCGTCGGGTTGTCGACCGCCTCGATGCCCCCGGCCTCCCGGATCGACGCGGCGGCGGCGCGCATCGCGGGCTCGTCGGCCTCGTGCCCGGCCAGCCGCAGCGCCACGTAGCAGAAGACGGAGAGCAGGAGTTCGTCCGGCCCCTTGTGGTAGGAGGCCCAGCCGCCGGTGGCGGACTGCTCGGCGAGGATGGTCTTCGCGGCCTCCGCGGTGACCTCGTCGCGCGGCAGGCCGAGGAAGTGGCGCAGGATGACCTCGCCGGACTCGCCGATCAGGCTGGACTCGAAGTCGCCCTTCCAGTAGCCGGTGGGGTCCTGCCCTCTGCGGAGCGCGCCGACCGCCAGGTCCAGAGCGCGCTCGACGCTCGCGGCGGGGCTGGTGGCGTCGGTGGTCATTCGCTGCTTACCTCTCGTTGTACGCGGGTGGCCTTCGGTTGCGGGCGTGTCAGTCCACGGACACCCGCCTCGGCGTGTCCTCGTCCGTGCTCGGCGGTGCCGTCCCCGCCCGCTCCGGGTCCTGCCCGGTCTGCTCCCGCTCGGCGGCGATCCGCAGCTGGCGGACGTACATGAACAGCGGGAAGCTCACGGCGAGAGCCAGTGCCGGGGCGCCGACGATGTACGCCCACACGTGGCGGATGCGGTACCGCCGGCCCTCGACGATCATGAAGACGCCCAGCGCCGCCCAGATCAGCACGAGGTCCCCGTAGACGAACCGGGCGGCCAGGTTCGTCAGCGCGTCCCTCAGGAAGTTGACGACCACGCCGAGCGGGCCGTCGTCGATGTTCTGGATCACGAAGGTGACGGCCATGGCCCCCATCGCGAGGGCGCTGCCGATGGCGAACAGCGCGTAGAACAGGCACAGCGCGCGGTCCGTCCCGCGCACGTCAGCGAATCGCACTCGGCCCTCCCGGGCGGTTGTTCTCCAGCCGGTGGACCAGCGGTCGCTGGGCCGGCGTCCTTGAGTAGCGGTAGTCGTCGAGGTCGAAGCGGCGGGCGCGCCAGGCCGCTTCGTACGTGGTGGCGGGGCGGACGGCGGGGGCGTCGCCGCGGGCGTCGAAGTAGTAGCTGTTGGTTCCCAGGCAGCTGGCGTCGGAGAACACGGTGTTGCGCTGGCGGCGTAGAGTCTTCCGGAACGACTCGTCGTGCTTCTCGGGGCGTACGACGGCCTCGGTCGCGCGGCGCCGCCGGGCCTCGCCGATCACCCGCAGCGCGTGCGTGACCTGGTAGTCGATGCAGCCGAACCAGGAGCCGCCGGTGAAGGAGTACGGCCCGACGATGAACCACAGGTTCGGGAAGCCCTTGACGGAGCTGCCCTCGTAGGCCTGGAAGCGCTCGGTGCGCCAGAACTCCTTGAGTTCCCGGCCGCCGAGCCCGTGGGTGGGGAAGGGCGGCAGGTTCTCCAGCACGTGGAAGCCGGTGGCGAGGATCAGGACGTCCAGGTCCTGTTCGCGGCCGTCGGTGGTGCGGATGCCGGTCTTGGTGATCCGCTCGATGGGTTCGGTGACCAGCTCGACGTTGGGCCGGGTGAACGTGCGCCAGTAGCCCTTGGCGAACGACGGCCGTTTGCAGCCCAGCCGGTAGCGCGGGGTGAGCTTCGCCATCAGTTCGCGGTCGCCGCCGACCTGCCGGCGCAGGTAGAGCCGGGATATCAGCTCGCCGCTCCGCACCAGGAACGGGAAGCGGCGGTACTGGACCATCGCGATGACAAAGCTGACCTCGGTCACCGTGTCGGTGAGCAGCCGCACCGAGCGCTGCGTCCACGGCGCGCGGCGGAACGTCCGCTGCACGGCCCGCGGCACCTCGAAGTCCGGCTTGGGGAACAGCCAGATGGGGGTGCGCTGGTACACGTGCAGCCGCTCCGCCTCGGGGGCGATCTCCGGCACGACCTGCACGGACGAGGCGCCGGTGCCGATCACGCCGATCCGGCGGCCGGCGAGTTCCAGCTCGGGGTCCCAGCGCGCGGTGTGCACGATGTCGCCGGCGAACTCCTCGATTCCCTCGATCCGCGGCGGCCGCGGCTTGGTGAGCCAGCCGGTGGCGCAGATGACAAAGCGCGCGGTGAGTGACACGCCGTCGGCGAGGTCGAGCCGCCACATGTGCGCCGACTCGTCGTAGACGGCCCGCACCACCCGCGAGTTCAGCCGCAGGTGCGGGCGGACGCCGTACTTGTCGACGCAGTGGTCGGCGTACGCCTTCAGCTCCGCGCCGGGCGGGAAGGCCCGGGACCAGGACGGCGAGGGCTCGAAGTCGTAGGAGTAGGAGAAGGCGCTGATGTCCACGGCGATGCCGGGGTAGCGGTTGGCGTGCCAGGTGCCGCCGGCGTCGTCCTGCTCGTCGAGCACGACGAAGTCGGTGATGCCGGCGCGGCGCAGCCCGATTGCCGTGCCGATGCCGGAGAACCCGGCGCCTATCACCGCCACCTCGTGGTCGGGCTCCACGGGTGAACCGGGTGAACCGGGCGCGCCCGAGGTGTCGGGTTCGGGGCTTCGCGGGCCCGGGAGGGGCGCGTTCGCGGTCACAGTGCGAGTCCGATCGCCAGCAGCGTGCCGTGCGCGAGCAGCAGCAGGCAGGTGTGCTCCAGGGCGGCCACCAGATCGGCGCCGCGGGCCCCGCTCATCACCCGGCGGATCGGGAAGACCGCGACCGGCAGCGCGGCCAGTACCAGCAGCACGCCCGGCCGGGAGAACGCCAGTGCGAGGGCGGTGAGGAACGCGCCGCCGACACAGAGCAGGTAGAAGATCCGGGTGCGTCGCTCGCCGAGCCGCACGGCCACGGTGATCTTGCCGGCGGCCCGGTCGGTCGGGATGTCCCGGAGGTTGTTGGTCACCAGCAGGGCGCAGACGAGGATGCCGACGGGTACGGAGGCGGCCAGCGCCAGCGCCGGCACCCGCTCGAGCTGGATGAAGACGGTGGCGCCCACGGCGATCGGCCCGTGGTAGAGGAACAGGCTGATCTCGCCGAACGACCGGTAGCCGTACGGGCGGGAGCCGCCGGTGTAGAACCAGCCGCCCAGCGCGCAGGCGACCGCGAGGACCAGCAGCCACCAGGACACCGTCACCGTCAGCACGATTCCGGCCAGCAGCCCGAGGGCGTAGAGCACCAGGCCGTCGCGCAGCACCTGGCGCGGGCTGGCCTGTCCGGAGCCGACGAGCCGGACGGGCCCCACCCGGTGGTCGTCGGTTCCCCGGATGCCGTCGCTGTAGTCGTTGAGGAAGTTGGTGCCCAGGACGAAGCCCAGGGCGAAGACGAGGGTCCACAGCGTGCGCCACCAGTCGACGCCGCCCAGGGAGTGGGCGACGGCGGTGCCCACCGCGATGGGGGCCAGGGTGGCCGGCAGTGTCTTGAGCCGGGCGCCTACGACCCAGTTGCGCACGGCGGTCAGCGGCGAAGTCGGCTGGGAGGACGGCTGGGAGGACGGCTGGGCGGTGGTCACGACGCGCTCGCCTTCTTCCCCACGCCCAGGTAGAGGACGGCGGTGGACCTGATGGGGATCATGCGTACCTCCTCGCGTTTGTCGGCCAGGTAGCGCACGCCGTCGCCGAAGTGCGGGCGCAGCCCGACCAGTCGGAGTTCGACGCCGTGCGCGCGGGCAGTGCTCAGCAGCCGCTCCCGGTTGACGAAGAGGCGGTGGTCGTGGGTGCCGGGGGTGGGGC
>NZ_VJYK02000300.1 GCF_007097205.2 Streptomyces alkaliterrae | reverse complement strand
GGCCTGGCGAGGGGCGGGCCTTCCTGCCCCGCCAGGCCGGGCCCGAGGACGTCGAGACGCAGGAGCCGGCGGCCTCGGCGGGACCGCCCGCCGAGAGCGGCGAACTGTCCGCCGCCCGCCGCCGACACCCCTCCGACCCGCGCTTCTCGCTCAGCGGCGACCCCGTGGTGCCGGCTCCGGCCGCCGCGCCCGAGGCGGCGACCGTGCCCGGCGAGCACGAGCACACCATCACCCGGCTCGGCCTGCTCGCCGAGCGCCGCACCGAGCTGGCGGACGTCCGCAGCGGCCCGCTGGGCACGCTCGACGTGTACGTCTTCGCCGACGAGACGACCATCTGCCTCTCCCCGGGCCACCGGGAGACCGCCGACCGGCTGGGCCGGGCGCTGGACGACGGCGTGGCGCCGGTGCTGCTCGGCGGCTCCGGGGTCTCGGGCGCGTACGCGCTGACGTTCGCCTGCGGCGAGGAGACCGTCTACGTACTCGCGGACCGGGTCATCGCGTCCCGCTGAGGGCCCGGCCGAAGCGGCCGACTGATCCCCGCCGGGCGGCAGCTCGGCCCGTGGGCCTCCCGCGCGTCGAGCGGCTCGGCGCCGGCCGGTGACCAGGGTGGTCGCCGGCCGACGTGTCGATCTCGCCCGGTACGCCGTCCGGCTGGGTGGTGGCTGCTCGTGGCCACCGCCGAGCAACGTGCCGACCGGCTCCCGCCGACTCACGGACCATCGGAGGGCCGCGGCGCCCGACCCGTCGGGGAGGGCCTGCCGCGCAGCCCGGGCGCTCACCGCAGGGCGGTGAGCGCGTCGTCGTGTGCGCCGCCCGCCTCGGCGACGATCTCCGCGAGGGTCTGCGCCCGGCGCACGGTCGCGAACCGGACCTCGCCGGAGCGGTCGACGGTGAAGCCGTACACGCCCGGTCTGGGCAGGCTGTTGTAGCCGAAGGGCGTGGAGAAGTAGTAGGCGCCGGTGTCCGGCAGCGCCACCAGGTCGCCGGGGGCCAGCTCGGGCAGCTCGCGCCCGGTGGCCACCAGGTCCCCGGCGAAGCAGCACGGCCCGGCGACGTCCTGGACGACGCCCCGGGCGCCGCTGGTGGTCTTGACGCCGCCCGCCGCGTCGTAGGTCAGCACCCGCAGCGGCCAGGCGTCGGGGGCGAAGACCGTGCGCACGGCGGTCTGGGCCCCGGCGTGGGTGACCGCGATGGCCCGCCCGCCGGCCGACTTGGTGTACTCCACCCGCGCCAGCACGGTGCCGGCCTTGGCTGCCAGCGCCCGGCCGAACTCGGTGACCAGCGCGTAGCGGCCGTCGAAGAGGCCGGGGACGCGGCGGCGCAGCAGCGCGGCGTAGGCGGCGAAGTCGTCGGCGGGTTCGTCGGTGGTGAAGTCCACCGGCAGTCCGCCGCCGATGTCGATGCCGGTGACCTGCCGCCGACCGGCGGCGGCGTTGACCTCCTCGGCCAGCTCGTGGCCGGCGGCGACACCCTCGGCCATCAGCTCCGGCGGCACGCCCTGCGAGCCGCTGTGCACATGCAGGCGGCTCAGCCAGGGGCGGGCGAGGAAGGCGCGTCGCACCTCCTCGCGCGCCCCGGCGTCACGCAGCGGTACGCCGAACTTCGAGGTGGCGGTCGCCGTGCTCATGGCGTTGATGGAACCGGCTCCGAGCTGCGGGTTCACGCGCAGCCCGATCGGCGGCTGCTGGTCGAACTCGGGCACGAGCGCGTCGAGCCTGGCCAGCTCCTGCGGGTTGTCCGCGTTGACGGCCACGCCCAGCCGCAGTGCCTCGCGCAGTTCCTCGGTCGTCTTGGCGGGGGAGTCGAGCACGATCCGCTCGGGTGGGACGCCGGCGGCACGGGCGAGGGCGAGTTCGCCGGGGCTGGCGACCTCGGCGCCCAGCCCGGCGTCCCGCAGCAGCCGCAGTACGGGCACGAGTGAGGCGGCCTTCACGGCGAAGGCGTGCAGCGCGGTGGTGCCGGGGGCGGACACGTCGTCGAACGCGGCGCGCAGCGCGGCCGCGCGCTCCCGCAGCGCCGCCACGTCCAGCAACCCCGCGACGGGCTGCCGCTCGTCGACGAGCCCCTGCCGGACGGCCGCGCGAACGGCCAGGTCACGGCGGTGGCTGAGGTGGTGCACCGGCGCGGCGGTGCTGTCGGTGCTGTCGGCGTTGTCGGCGTTGTCGGTGCTGTCGGCGCTGTTGGTGCTGTCGGCGTTGTCGGTCCGGCCTGCTCGGCTTGCTGACATGCCTCCATGCTGCCCCTGCCCACCCCGAGGCCGCAGGGCGGCGCGGCCGGAAAGCGCCGGTCGCCCGAGCTGGTTCCCGCGGCGGTGTTGACTAGCTCTATTCACTGCGTATTGTGTCTGAATAGAATCAGTCGAAGCGAGGAGACGCCGTCATGCCAGGCACGTCAGCCACGTCAGGACCGCGACCGGTACGGGCCGCCAGGGGCACGGACCTCACCGCCAGGGGCTGGCAGCAGGAGGCCGCCCTGCGGATGCTGCACAACAACCTCGACCCCGAGGTCGCCGAACACCCCGACAAGCTGGTGGTCTACGGCGGCACCGGCAAGGCCGCCCGCGACTGGCGGTCCTTCGACGCGATGGCGCGCACCCTCACCACGCTGAAGAACGACGAGACGATGCTCGTCCAGTCCGGCCGGCCGGTCGGCGTGATGACCACCCACGAGTGGGCGCCGCGCGTCCTGATCGCCAACTCCAACCTCGTCGGCGACTGGGCCAACTGGGAGGAGTTCCGCCGCCTGGAACAGCTCGGCCTGACGATGTACGGCCAGATGACCGCCGGATCGTGGATCTACATCGGCACCCAGGGCATCCTCCAGGGAACCTACGAGACGTTCGCCGCCGTCGCCGCCAAGCGCTTCGGCGGCACCCTGGCCGGCACCATCACCCTCACCGCCGGCCTCGGCGGCATGGGCGGCGCCCAGCCGCTGGCCGTCACCATGAACGACGGCGTCGCCATCTGCGTCGACTGCGACCCGCGTGCCATCAGCCGCCGCATCGAGCACCACTACCTCGACGTGCGCGCCGACTCCGTCGAGCACGCCCTCCAGCTGGCCACCGAGGCCCGCGACCAGCGCCGCCCGCTGTCCATCGGCGTGCTCGGCAACGCCGCCGAGGTGCTGCCGGAACTGCTCGCCGCCGGCGCGCCCATCGACATCGTCACCGACCAGACCAGCGCCCACGACCCGCTCGCCTACCTGCCGATCGGCGTCGACTTCGACGACATGGCCCGGTACGCGGCCGAGAAGCCCGCCGACTTCACCGAGCGCGCCCGGGAGTCCATGGCGCGCCACGTGGAAGCCATGGTCGGCTTCCAGGACGCCGGCGCCGAGGTCTTCGACTACGGCAACTCCATCCGCGGCGAGGCCCAACTGGCCGGTTACACCCGCGCGTTCGACTTCCCCGGCTTTGTCCCCGCCTACATCCGGCCGCTGTTCTGCGAGGGCAAGGGCCCCTTCCGCTGGGCCGCGCTCAGCGGCGACCCCAAGGACATCCACGCCACCGACCGCGCCATCCTCGACCTCTTCCCGGAGAACGAGTCGCTGGCCCGCTGGATCAGGATGGCCGGCGAGCGCGTCCACTTCCAGGGGCTGCCCGCCCGCATCTGCTGGCTCGGCTACGGCGAACGCGACAAGGCCGGCGAGCGCTTCAACGACATGGTCGCCGGCGGCGAGCTGTCCGCGCCGCTCGCGATCGGCCGCGACCACCTCGACTGCGGCTCGGTGGCCTCCCCGTACCGGGAGACCGAGGCCATGCTGGACGGCTCCGACGCCATCGCCGACTGGCCGCTGCTCAACGCCATGGTCAACGTCGCCTCCGGCGCCTCCTGGGTCTCCCTGCACCACGGCGGCGGCGTCGGCATGGGCCGCTCGATCCACGCCGGGCAGGTCACCGTCGCCGACGGCACCCCGCTGGCCGGCGAGAAGATCCGCCGCGTCCTCACCAACGACCCCGGCATGGGCGTCATCCGGCACGCCGACGCCGGATACGAGCGCGCCGACGAGGTCGCCGCCGAACGCGGTGTGCGGGTACCCATGCGCGAGGGCGGCGAGACGGAGTGACCGCGCACGCACCCGCCACCGGCGCCTCCTTCCTGGAGATGTGGCGCGATCTGGCCCCCATCGGCCGGGACCGGGACAGCGGCGGCTACCGCCGGTTCGCCTGGACCGGTGCGGACGCCGACTGCCGCGCCTGGTTCGAGGCCCAGGCCCGCGCCCGCGGGCTGGCCTACGAGGTCGACCGCAACGGCAACCAGTGGGCCTGGCTCGGCGACCCCAACGGCACCGACGCCGTCGTCACCGGTTCCCACCTCGACTCCGTCCCCGACGGCGGCGCCTTCGACGGCCCGCTGGGCGTGGTGTCCTCCTTCGCCGCGCTGGACGAACTCCGCCGGAGGGGGGCGGAGTTCGACCGGCCGGTGGCCATCGCCAACTTCGGCGACGAGGAGGGCGCCCGGTTCGGCCTGGCCTGCGCCGGCTCCCGCCTCACCGCCGGCCAGCTCAGCCCCGGACAAGCCGCCGAACTACGGGACGCCGACGGCGTGAGCTGGACGACCGCCATGGAACGCGCCGGCCTGGACCCGGAGGCCATCGGCCCCGACCCCGAACGCCTCGCCCGCATCGGCGCGTTTGTCGAACTCCACGTCGAGCAGGGCCGGGCCCTCGCCGACACCCCGCACCCCGTCGGCGTCGCCTCCGCCATCTGGCCGCACGGTCGCTGGCGGTTCGACTTCCACGGCGAGGCCAACCACGCCGGCACCACCCGCCTCGTCGACCGCCGCGATCCGATGCTCACCTACGCCCGCACCGTGCTCGCCGCCCGCGACCACGCCGAGCGGACCGGCGCGCTCGCCACCTTCGGCAAGATCCAGGTCGACCCCAACGGCGTCAACGCCATCGCCTCCCTGGTGCGTGGCTGGCTCGACTCCCGCGCCGCCGACGAACGCACCCTCGACGAGTTGGTGACCTCCGTCGAGCGGTCGGCCGTCGAACAGGGTGTGACCGACGGGGTGAAGGTGGCGGTCACCCGCGAGTCCTTCACCCCGGTCGTGGAGTTCACCCACGACCTGCGGGACCGGCTCGCCCACCGCCTCGGCGACGAACGCGGGCCCGCGCCCGTCCTGCCCACCGGCGCCGGGCACGACGCCGGAATCCTCTCCGCCGCCGTGCCCACCGCGATGCTGTTCGTCCGCAACCCCACCGGCGTCTCGCACTCCCCGGCCGAGCACGCCGCCGAGGACGACTGCGTGGCCGGCGTCCTCGCCCTCGCCGACGTACTGGAGGACCTGGCGTGCCGGTGACGTACTGGGCCGAACACGCCTGGCTGGACGGCGTCGTCCGGCCAGGCGTGGCGATCGAGACCGACCACGGCGTGATCACGGCGCTGGCCACCGGGCAGACCGGTCCGCCGCCGGGCGCCCGCGTGCTGCGCGGGCTGACCGTGCCCGGGCTGGCCAACGCCCACTCCCACGCCTTCCACCGGGCGCTGCGCGGCCACGTCCAGGCCGGCAGTTCGGTGAGCGCGGGCGGCGCGGGCGGGGGCCCCGGCTCGTTCTGGACCTGGCGTGAGGTCATGTACCGGGTCGCCGAGAAGCTGACCCCGGACGGTTACTACGCGCTGGCCCGGGCCGTCTACGCCGAGATGGCGCTCGCCGGCATCACCTGCGTGGGGGAGTTCCACTACCTGCACCACGCGCCCGGCGGCAGCCGCTACGCCGACCCCAACGCCATGGGCGAGGCGCTGATCAACGCCGCCGCCGAGGCCGGCATCCGCATCACGCTGCTTGACACGTGTTACCTCTCCGCCGGGTTCGGCGCCGCCCCGGAACGACCGCAGCTGCGGTTCTCCGACGGCGACGCCGCCGGCTGGGCGGACCGGGTCGGCCGCCTCACCGGCGCCGACCACGCCCGCATCGGCGCCGCCGTGCACTCCGTACGCGCCGTCCCCGCCGACCAGTTGGAGACCGTCGCCCGGTGGGCCGCCGAACGGGACGCCCCACTGCACGTCCACCTCTCCGAGCAGCCCGCCGAGAACGAGGCCTGCCTGGCCGCCCACGGCCGCACCCCCACCGAACTGCTCGCCGACCACGGTGCGTTGGGCCCCCGCACCACCGCCGTGCACGCCACCCACCTCACCCGCGACGACATCACCCTGCTCGGCGGCTCGACCACCGGCGTCTGCATGTGCCCCACCACCGAACGGGACCTGGCCGACGGCATCGGCCCCGCCACCGCCCTGCAACGCGCCGGCAGCCCGCTCAGCCTCGGCAGTGACAGCCACGCCGTCGTCGACCTGCTGGAGGAGGCCCGCGCGATGGAACTCGACGAACGGCTGCGCAGCCGGGCCAGAGGCAACTGGACCGCCGCCCAGCTGCTCACCGCGGCCACCGCCGACGGGCACGCCGCGCTCGGCTGGCCGGAGGCCGGACGGATCGCGGTCGGTGCCCCGGCCGACCTCGCCACCGTCGCGCTGGACACCGTCCGCACCGCCGGGCCGCCACCCGAACTGGCCGTCGAGAGCACAGTGTTCGCCGCCACCGCCGCCGACGTGCGGCACACCGTGGTCGCCGGCCGGCACGTGGTGCGCGACGGCGTCCACACCACCGTCCCGGACGTGCCGGCCGCGCTCACCGCCGCCATCCGGGCGGTCCACTGAGCGTGCGGCGAAGCGCGCCGGCCGACGCCCGTACCGTCGTCCCAGGCGCTGTCGACCACAGCACCGCTGCCCCCCTGCCCCAACCGTCGAGGCCGAGTCGAGGAAGCCCCCATGCCGGACACGTCACCGACCCACCCCAGCC
>NZ_VJYK02000030.1 GCF_007097205.2 Streptomyces alkaliterrae | reverse complement strand
GCGGTGTGGGTGACGAGGTCGGTGGGGGTGAGCTCGATCTCGAGGCCGCGTCGGCCGGCCGAGACGCAGACCGTCTCGAACGTCGTCGCCGACGTGTCGACCACGGTGGGGAGCCGCTTGCGCTGCCCGAGGGGGGAGATCCCGCCGCGCACGTAGCCGGTGCTGCGCTCGGCCGCCGCCGGGTCGGCCATGACGGCACGCTTGCCGCCGACGGCGGCGGCAAGCGCCTTGAGGTCGAGCGTGCCGGCGACCGGTACGACGGCGACCGTCAGCGCGCCGTCCACCTCGGCCACCAGCGTCTTGAAGACGCGTTCCGGCTCGACCCCCATCAGCTCGGCGGCCTCCTGCCCGTAGGAGGCCGCGGCCGGGTCGTGCTCGTAGGAGTGGACGGTGAACTCGGCGCCCGCGCGGGTCAGCGCGACGGTGGCGGGGGTGCCCGTCGAGCCCTGCGACGCGCGCTGCTTCTTCGTCTTCGCCACGGGGGGCGGCCTCCTCGGCTCAGTTGGGGCAGGTGGGGCGGCGGGTGAGGTCGACGGCCGGAAGCGACGGCAGCTTGCCGAGCACGGCCGTCTCGCGGCGCAGCAGCCGCAGTTCCTCGGCGAGCCGGGCGGCGGTGTCGGGTCTCTCCAGCAGCCCCTGCTTGGTGACGGTGTCCAGGACGGCCGCCGCGGCCACCAGGTACGAGACCACCGAGGGTTCGTCGGGCAGCTCCTGGCTGCCCGCCAGGGTGCGTTCGTGGGCGCCGGCGAGACGCTTCTGGTAGGCGCGGAAGGCGCGCAGCACGCCTTCCGCGAGCGCGCCCGCGCCCTCGCCCGCCTCCTCCGGCAGTTCCTCGGTCTCGGCCACCAGGAACTCGCCGCCGGTGTCGATCGACCGCAGGCGGAAGCGGGACGTGCCGGTGGCCAGGAGGTCGTAGCCGGAGCCGTCCTCCCGCTCCCGGATGGTGGAGGCGTCGGCGACGCAGCCGACCGAGAAGAACGAAGACAGCGGGTCGGCGCCGAAGCCCTGCGCGGGGCCGGCCGACGGCGTCGCCACGCCGGGCAGTCCGACGGCGGTGGGCGCGACCTCGTGGCCGTCCCGGATGGCGACCACGCCGAACAGGCGGGGCTCGTCCTCGGGGATCTCCAGCAGCGACCGTGTGAGTGCCCGGTAGCGCGGCTCGAACACGTTGAGCGGCATCACGAGACCGGGGAACAGCACGGTGTTCAGCGGGAACAGCGGGAGGCGCGTCGTGGTCACAAACGGTCAGCCTATCGGCCCCCGGCCCGCCGGGGCAGCGCCCCCGGCGCCCCGGCGGCGCAGCGGCGTCACCGGCGGCGCAGCGGCGCGCGGGACAGGGTCACTGGCGACGCAGCAGCCGGGTGGCCCCGGCGGCGACCGTCGTGGCCAGCACCCAGCCGGCCAACACCAGCCCGGTCGCCATCCACTGGTGGAAGCCCTCCGGGCGCCAGGCGGTGTCGTGCCCGAGGTCGATCAGCGGCAGCAGCAGGTCCAGCGCGTACACACCGGCGTCCCAGTGCGGGCTCTCCTCGTCGTTGCGCGGCTCGGGCGCGTTGCTCCGGAAGAACAGCGCGCCCGAGGCCCACAGCAGCAGCATCCACAGCAGTGCCCGGCCGGGCCGGTAGCCGTAGGCGACGGTCCAGTCCTGGAGGTAGCCCCAGGCCTTCCCGGCCAGCGGAAGCGTCTCCCGGCGGCGGCGCTGCTTGGCCAGCAGAACCGTTCGTGCCTCGCTGTCCTCGCCGCCGTTGCGCAGCACGGTCGCCAACTGCTCGTACGGTTCGGCCGAGTACTCGGGCGTGGCGGTGGCCACCCAGCGCAGCCGCTCGGACAGCGGGAACGGTCCGATGGGGATCAGGTGCTCGTAGCTGAAGCCGGCCATCCACAGGCCCTCGTGCTCCGGCCAGCTGTCGGCGCGGTCCACCAGGTTGCCGACGGTCGCGCCGGCGAGGACGACCCGGCCCTCGGTCACCCGTTCCGGAGTGAAGCACAGCTCGGGCGTCTGGACGCGGCGAAGCGACAGCTCCTGGGCGCGTTCCAGCTCAAGCCGCGCGCCCTCCAGTACCAGCGAGTCGCCGAACCGGCCGTCGTCGAGCTTCACCCCGCCGCCGCACAGGAACGGCTGGACCGGCGGCCCCGACGGGTCGGGCGTCGCGTAGGGGCGCAGGAGCGGCCGGGTGCCGTCCCGGCCGGTGAGCGGGTAGCGGGTGCCGGTGGGCGGCGTGCTGCTCAGTAAGTGCCGGGCGCCGGCGTTGCCGAACGACGCGAAGTGCGCGAACCGCGCGACCTCCAGCTGCGGGGCGTGCAGCGCGTACGGGCCGCGCCGGTTGCGCAGCTCGCTGCCGTACATGAACAGCGAGCCGCCGATCCGCGCGCCGCGCAGCGACACCTCGCCGCTCGCCAGCAGCAGGCTCGCCTGGAGATCCTGGCCGACGGTCATCCCGTCGGCGGCGATCGCCCGGCCGCGCCGCCCGCCGCCCACGGTGACCTCGTTGAGCATCAGGTCGGTGCCGATCACGGCGTCGGTGAGCCGGATGCCGCCGGGGATCGAGCAGCGCGGCAGATGCAGATCGCCGTCGGTGGCCAGCCTGGCGGCCTCCAGCCGCGGCAGCCGGCAGCCCAGCAGCCGCCCGGTGGTCAGCCGGCACTCGGACAGCAGCACCTCCTCGTCGAAGCGGCAGTGCCGCAGCTCGAAGTAGGGCTGAACCGTTCCGCCGGACAGATCGAGACGACCGGTGATCAACGCGCCGGACAGGTGCAGCGCCGCCACCCGGCCGAGCAGCGGCGGCGGGCCGTGCAGCAGCAGCGTGGAGATCACCCGGGCCCGTACCGTGCGGCGCGGGCCCCAGACCCGGTCGCCGCCGGGGTCGTCCTCGGCGAGGTCACCGGTGCGCAGGTCGTGCCTGGTGCCGTTCCGGAACGCCTGCCACAGTCCCCATTCGGCGGTGGTCAACCGCAGACCGGCAGGCGGGTCGCCGTCCTCGAGCGGCTCGCTCACGTCTCGCCCCCACTCCCGTGCTCCCCCGCGTACACGCGCGTCCCACTGAGTGACCTGATCAACACTATCGGTCAGGGGTGTCGGTCCGACACCCGTATCACGCACTGATACGGCGAGCGTTCCCGCCCGTGACGTCTGAGACACTGGGTGACGTGCTGCGAGCAATCACCCTGGACCGAATCGACCTGCGCGGAACCGACACCAGCGGCGGCATCGACCGCGACCTGCTGCCCCGCGCCGAACTCGACGTGGAAGCCGCCCTGGAGAAGGTGCGGCCGATCTGCGAGGACGTCCACCATCGCGGCACGGAGGCCCTGCTGGAGTACGCCAGACGCTTCGACGGCGTGGAGCTGGAGCGCGTCCGCGTGCCGGTCGAGGCGCTTCGGAAGGCGCTGGCCGAGTTGGCGCCCGACGTCCGGGCGGCGCTGGAGGAGTCCATCCGCCGCGCCCGCATCGTCCACCGCGAGCAGCGGCGCACCGACACCACCGTGGCGGTCGTGCCCGGCGGCACGGTCACCGAGCGCTGGGTGCCCGTCGAGCGGGTGGGCCTGTACGTACCCGGAGGGAACGCGGTCTACCCGTCCTCCGTCGTGATGAACGTCGTGCCCGCGCAGGAGGCCGGGGTGGGCTCGCTGGCCGTCACCAGCCCGCCGCAGGCCGCGTTCGGCGGGCTGCCGCACCCGACGATCCTCGCCGCCTGCGCGCTGCTGGACGTCGACGAGGTGTACGCGGCCGGTGGGGCCCAGGCCATCGCGATGTTCGCCTACGGCACCGACGAGTGCCGCCCGGTCAACCTCGTCACCGGCCCCGGCAACATCTGGGTCGCCGCTGCCAAGCGCCTGCTGAAGGGGCGGATCGGTATCGACGCGGAGGCCGGCCCGACCGAGATCGCCGTCCTCGCCGACGACACCGCCGACCCGGCGCACGTCGCCGCCGACCTGATCAGCCAGGCCGAGCACGACGTGCTCGCCGCCGCCGTGCTGGTCACGCCTTCCGCCGCGCTCGCCGACGCGGTGGACGCCGAGCTGACCCGCCAGGTCGCCGCGACCAAGCACCAGGAGCGCATCACCGAGGCGCTGGCCGGCCGCCAGTCCGGCACGGTCCTCGTCGACGACCTGGAGCAGGGCCTGGCCGTCGTCGACGCGTACGCCGCCGAGCACCTGGAGATCCAGACAGCCGATGCCGCCGAGGTCGCCGCCCGGGTCCGCAACGCGGGCGCGGTCTTCGTCGGCCCCTGGGCGCCGGTCTCCCTCGGCGACTACTGCGCCGGCTCCAACCACGTCCTGCCCACCGGCGGCTGCGCCTGCCACTCCTCGGGCCTGTCCGTGCAGTCCTTCCTGCGCGGCATCCACGTCGTCGACTACTCGCGGGACGCGCTCGCCGACGTCACCCACCACGTGGTCACGCTCGCCGAGGCCGAGGACCTGCCGGCGCACGGCGCCGCCCTCAAGGCCCGCTTCGACGGCGGCCTCCCCGACACGACGGACAGCGCCGACACCGAGAAGGGCGGTCGGCCGTGACCCGCATCGACGACCTGCCCATCCGCGACGAGCTGCGCGGCAAGTCCCCTTATGGCGCACCGCAGTTGGACGTGCCTGTCCGGCTCAACACCAACGAGAACCCGTACCCGCTGCCCGAAGCGCTGGTCGAGCGGATCACCGAGCGCGTCGCGCACGCCGCGCGCGGCCTCAACCGCTACCCCGACCGGGACGCCCTCGAACTGCGCACGGCCCTCGCCGAGTACCTGACGCGCACCACCGGCCACCGCACCGAGACCGCCGGAGTGTGGGCCGCCAACGGCTCCAACGAGATCCTCCAGCAGCTCCTCCAGGCCTTCGGCGGCCCGGGCCGGCTGGCGCTCGGCTTCGAGCCGTCCTACTCGATGCACGCGCTCATCGCCCGGGGCACCGGCACCGACTGGCTTGCCGGCCCGCGCGGCGCGGACTTCACCATCGACGTCGACGCCGCCCGCGCGCTGATCGCCGAGCAGGCGCCCGACGTGGTGTTCGTCTGCTCGCCCAACAACCCGACCGGCACGGCGGTGGCCGCCGAGACCGTCCTCGCGCTGCACGACGCCGCGCAGCGGGCGGCCCTCGACCGCGGTCGGCGCGGGGCGCTCGTGGTGATCGACGAGGCGTACGGCGAGTTCAGCCACCGGCCCTCGCTGCTGCCGCTGATCGACGGCCGACCCAACCTCGTGCTGTCCCGCACGATGTCCAAGGCGTTCGGCGCCGCCGGGCTGCGGCTCGGCTACCTGGCCGCCGACCCGGCAGTCGTGGACGCCGTGCAGCTCGTCCGGCTGCCCTACCACCTGTCGTCGGTCACCCAGGCCACCGCGCTCGCCGCGCTGGAGCACACCGACACCCTGCTCGGCTACGTCGAGCAGCTGAAGTCCGAACGGGACCGGATCGTCGCCGAGCTGCGCGCGATCGGCTGCGAGGTCACCGACTCGGACGCCAACTTCGTCCAGTTCGGCCGCTTCGACCCCGACGCGCCCGACAGCACCCTGCCGCTGACCGCGAACGCCGTCTGGCAGGCGCTGCTGGAGCACGGGGTACTCGTCCGGGACAACGGCGTGCCCGGCCGGCTGCGGGTCACCGCGGGAACACCGGCGGAGAACGACGCGTTTCTCGACGCGGTACGAGCAGTAATGAAGGAGAACAAGCGATGACCCGCGTAGGCCGGGTGGAACGCACCACCAAGGAAACCTCCGTCGTCGTCGAGATCAACCTCGACGGCACCGGCAAAGTCGACGTGGCCACCGGAGTCGGCTTCTTCGACCACATGCTCGACCAGCTCGGCAGGCACGGTCTGTTCGACCTGACCGCCAAGACCGACGGCGACCTGCACATCGACAGCCACCACACCATCGAGGACACCTCCCTCGCGCTCGGCGCCGCCTTCCGGCAGGCCCTCGGCGACAAGCGCGGCATCGTGCGCTTCGCCAACGCCTCGGTGCCGCTGGACGAGTCCCTGGCGCAGGTCACCGTGGACCTCTCCGGCCGCCCGTACCTGGTGCACAGCGAGCCGGAGAACATGGCCCCGATGATCGGCCCCGACTACGACACCACGATGACCCGGCACATCCTGGAGTCCTTCGTGGCCCAGGCGCAGGTCGCCCTGCACGTGCACGTGCCCTACGGGCGCAACGCGCACCACATCGTGGAGTGCCAGTTCAAGGCGCTCGCCCGCGCGCTGCGCTACGCGAGCGAGATCGACCCGAGGCAGACGGGCATCCCGTCCACCAAGGGCGCTCTGTGAACACGGTCTCCACACTGCTGATCTTTGTCGGTCTGTTCCTGCTGGGCGGAGTCATCTCCTTCTGGAAGCAGGGCATGCCCAAGGGCGTCATCGTCCTGCTGGGCATCTGCTCCGCCATGGCGCTGACCGCCGGCATCCTCCGACTCGAGTGAGGGCGAAGCCACACCGATGAGCCCCATGAGCACAGCCAAGAAGGTCGTCGTCTTCGACTACGGCTTCGGCAACGTACGTTCCGCCGAGCGGGCGCTGGCCCGGGTCGGCGCCGACGTGGAGATCACCGGCGACTACGACCGGGCCATGGCCGCCGACGGCCTGCTGGTGCCCGGCGTCGGCGCGTTCGCCGCGTGCATGCGCGGGCTGACCGCCGCCCGCGGCGACTGGGTCGTCGGCCGGCGGCTGGCCGGCGGCCGCCCGGTGATGGGCATCTGCGTCGGCATGCAGGTGCTGTTCTCCCGCGGCATCGAGCACGGCGAACAGGCCGAGGGCCTGGACGAGTGGCCCGGCACGGTCGGCCCGCTCAAGGCCGACGTGGTGCCCCACATGGGCTGGAACACCGTCGAGGCGCCCGCCGACTCCCGGCTCTTCGCCGGGCTCGACGCCGACACCCGCTACTACTTCGTCCACTCCTACGCCGTGCGCGACTGGGAGCTGGAGACGCACAGCAAGACGATGCGTGCGCCCAAGGTGACGTGGGCGACGCACGGCGAGCGCTTTGTCGCCGCCGTCGAGAACGGCCCGCTGTGGGCGACCCAGTTCCACCCCGAGAAGTCCGGCGACGCCGGCGCACAGCTGCTGACCAACTGGATCGAGAGCCTCTGATGACCGAAGTGACGCCCGCGCTCGAACTCCTGCCCGCCGTCGACGTGCGGGACGGCCAGGCGGTACGCCTGGTCCACGGCGAGTCCGGCTCCGAGACCTCCTACGGCGACCCGCTCCAGGCGGCGCTGGCCTGGCAGCGCGCCGGTGCCGAGTGGCTGCACCTCGTCGACCTCGACGCCGCCTTCGGCACCGGCGACAACCGCAAGCACATCGCCGAGGTCACCCGCGCCATGGACATCAAGGTCGAGCTCTCCGGCGGCATCCGCGACGACGAGACGCTGGCCGCCGCGCTGGCCACCGGCTGCACCCGTGTCAACCTCGGCACCGCCGCGCTGGAGACCCCCGAGTGGGTCGCCAAGGTCATCGCCGAACACGGCGACAAGATCGCAGTCGGCCTCGACGTGCGCGGCACCACCCTGCGCGGCCGCGGCTGGACGCGGGACGGCGGCGACCTCTACGAGACGCTGGAGCGGCTGAACGCCGAGGGCTGCGCCCGCTACGTCGTCACCGACATCAACAAGGACGGCACCCTCCAGGGCCCCAACCTGGAGCTGCTGCGCAATGTCTGCGCCGCCACCGACCGGCCCGTCGTCGCCTCCGGCGGCGTCTCCTCGCTGGACGACCTGCGCGCCATCGCCTCCCTCGTGCCGCAGGGAGTGGAGGGCGCCATCGTCGGGAAGGCCCTCTACGCCAAGGCGTTCACCCTGGAAGAGGCGTTGGAGGCGGTTTCCGGATGACAGTCGAGCGCGTGCAGTCGGGCAGCCCCTGGGAGGACACGATCGGCTTCGCGCGCGCGGTCGCCGTCGGGGACCGGGTCCTCGTCGGCGGCTGCATGGCCATCGTCGACGGCGTCCTGCACGGGGAGGGCGACCCCTACGAGCAGACCAGGACGGCCATCTCGGTCGCCCTGTCCGCGCTGGAGGGGTTCGGCCTCGCCGCCGAGTCCGTCGTCCGCACCCGGCTGTACCTGACGCACGCGCGGGACGTCGACGCGGTGGCCCGCGCCCACAAGGAGGTCTTCGACGCCGTACGACCGGTGTGCACACTCGCCGTCGTCTCCGGTTTTGTGGACTCCCGGGTGCTGGTGGAGGTAGAAGTGGAAGCGTTCCGAGGAGAGAGTCCGTGAGCCTGGCCGTACGAGTCATCCCCTGCCTGGACGTGGACGCCGGGCGAGTCGTCAAGGGCGTCAACTTCCAGAACCTCAGGGACGCCGGCGACCCGGTCGAGATGGCCAAGGTGTACGACGCCGAGGGCGCCGACGAACTCACCTTCCTCGACATCACCGCCTCCTCCGGCGACCGCGAGACCACCTACGACGTGGTCCGCCGCACCGCCGAGCAGGTCTTCATCCCGCTGACCGTCGGCGGTGGCGTGCGCAGCGCCGACGACGTCGACCGGCTGCTGCGGGCCGGTGCCGACAAGGTCGGAGTGAACACCGCCGCGATCAACAGGCCCGAGCTGATCCGGGAGATCGCCGAGCGCTTCGGCCGCCAGGTGCTCGTCCTGTCGGTGGACGCCCGCCGCTGCCTGGAGGGCACCACGACCGACTCCGGCTACGAGGTCACCACCCACGGCGGCCGCCGCGGCACCGGCATCGACGCCGTGGAGTGGGCACACCGTGCCGCCGAACTGGGCGCCGGGGAGATCCTGCTGAACTCCATGGACGCCGACGGCACCAAGAACGGCTACGACACGGAGATGATCGCCGCCGTGCGCCGCCACGTGCACGTACCGGTCATCGCCTCCGGCGGCGCCGGCAAGCTCGCCGACTTCGCGCCCGCCGTCGACGCCGGAGCCGACGCCGTCCTCGCCGCCTCCGTCTTCCACTTCGGCGACCTCCGCATCCCCCAGGTCAAGCAGGCCCTCGCCGAAGCCGGCCACCCCGTCCGCTGACGCCACCCCGTCCGCTGACGCCGCCCCGTCCGCTGACGCCGCACGGACGCCCGACCGCTCAGCGCGCGCCGGGCGTCCCCACGGCGTCGACCACCGCGGCCAGGTCGGCGCCCGCCCGCATCAGCGCCACGGTCCTCGTGCCGATGCCGGCCAGCCGCCTCTCCAGAATCCGCTCGGCGTGCGCCACACCCTCGAACGTCCGCAGCGATTCCATGACCTCGCGCACCGCCGGAACGCCGTACCCGGCGCCGCGCAGGGCGACCACCATCCGGGCCGCCGCCACGGCGTCCACGCCGTAGCGCCGGACCCGCTGCGAGGTCACCCTCTCGGGTCGCACCAACCCCTCCCGCTCCCAGAAACGCAGGGTCGACGTGCGCACGCCGAGGGCCCCGGCGAGCTGCGTGATGGTCATCGCGTCCTGGTCCGCGCCGGGATCGGGGCCTCCCTCCTCGGCTTGGATCGTGCGCAACGCCGCGCGGGCGCGCAGCGCCTCGTCCCGCTCGCCGGCCAGCCGCGCGTGTACCGCGTTGAACGCCGCGGCCGCCTCCGTCACCGTGCCCCGCCACAGCTCTCCCAGCAGCCGCCGGGCGGCCACCGGGCCGACCGCCCCGGCCAGCGCGCGGTAGGCCCGCAACGCGTGGACGTGCACCGGCGCGTAGACCCGGTAGCCGTTGGGGGCGCGGACAGCCGCAGGGACGACGCCCAGCCGCTCCAGATCCCGTACCTGCTGGGTGGAGTAGCCGGTCGCCGCCGCGACCTCGGCGGTCCGCAGTGCGCCCGACGCCGTCATCGGCCGACCCCCTCCACGCGCCCGACTCCACACAAGCACTTCAACGTGACACTCGAACCATGACGAGTATCGAGCAGATCATCTCCGCGGTGGAAGAACTCGACGGCGCGCTGGTGCTGCGCCCCGAACCCGACGGCGACGCGTACCTCTACCACGCCCCCGACGGCCGACCTCCCCGCACCGGCCAGCCCTACGGCACCATCACCACCGCCGACCAGCCCGGCGACACCGCCTCCCACCTCGACGCGCCCGACCGCTGGCGGGTGAACGTGCACGTCGACCGGGGCATCTTCGAAGCACTCACCGGTGAGACGCCCAGCGCCCTGACCCGGCCGCGCGACCACACGGCCGTGGACACCGTGCTGCCGCACCCGGTGTACGGCACCGCGGGCTGGATCTGCGTCGTCAACCCCGGGCCCCGGACGGCCGACACCGTCACCCGCCTGCTGCGCGACGCGCACGAGCGGGCCCGCGCCCGCCACCAGCGTCGGCAGCGGCTCAGTCCTGGACGCTGATCACCGGTTCGTGGTGGATCGGGAAGTCGACCGAGCGGGCGATGAAGCACAGCGCGGGCACCTCGCCGTGCAGCGTGCGTGCCTTCTCCACCATCGACGCCTCCGCGACCGTCACCTCGGGGCGCAGCGTGACCCCGGTGATGCGGCCGCTTCCGCCGCCGTCGTCCATGGTGAGGACGCCGTGCGCGCGGTCCTCGTACGCGGTGACCGTGACGCCGTTCACCGCGCACAGGTGGAGGTAGGAGAGCATGTGGCACTGCGCGACGGACGCGACCAGCAGCTGCTCGGGGTTCCACCGGGTGGGGTCGCCGCGGAACGCCGGGTCGGCCGAGCCCGCGATGCCCTGCCTGCCGTCCGCCAGGACGTCGTGGTCGCGGCTGTAGGAGCGGTAGCTCTCGGTGCCCGAGCCGAGGTCGCCGGTCCACTCGACGGTGACGTCGTACTCGTGCCGGTCGAGTCGACCGCGCGTCGCCGCCATCACAGCCCCAGCGGGGCTCGCGCGGCGCGTTCGACGGCGACCTCGTCGCCCTCGGCGCGGACCTGGGCGACCTGCTGGCGACCGGAGGCGTACAGCACGAGTTCGCCCGGCTCGCCGGTCACCGTCACCACCGGGACGCCCTTGCGCAGCACAGCCGTCTGCCCGTTCGTGCGGCGAAGGACGAGGCCCACCGGGCTCTTGCGGCCGTAGATCCGGCCGCCCGCCTCCAGCCGGCGCCACAGCGCGTCGGCGAAGACCGGGTCCAGCTCGCGCGGCTTCCAGTCCGGGCGGGCCCGCCGCACGTCCTCACTGTGCAGGTAGAACTCGACGACGTTCGACGCCTCGTCGACCTGCTTGAGGGAGAACGGCGACAGTTTCTGCGGCCCGGCGCGGAACATCTCCACCAGCTCCTGGTAGGGCTTGGCGGCGAACTCCGCCTGCACCCGTTCCAACCGGGCCTGGAGCGGTTTGATCACGATCCCCCCGGCGGCGTCCAGCCGTCGTTCGCGGACCACCAGGTGGGCGACGAGCTGGCGGGTGGTCCAGCCGTCGCAGAGAGTCGGGGCGTCGGGGCCCGCCTCCTCCAACAGGTCGGCCAGGGCTCGGCGTTCGCGTGCGGCGTGGGTAGACATACCGCCAGCCTACGACCGCGGGGCGGCGTTCGGCTGGAGGGGACGCCCGGGCGGTGCGGCGCGCGGGCGACCGGCCGGCGGTTTTCCCCGCGCGGCCGGTCGGCGGCAGAATGTGAGCATGTCCTCAGCGTCCTCTCAGACCCCGGAGTCCTCAGCGGCCTCGGGGTCCCACGCGGCCTCCGTGCCCGACAGCCCGCTCGATCCGGCCATCGCGGCCCGGCTCAAGCGCAACGCCGACGGGCTGCTGCCCGCCATCGCCCAGCAGCACGACACCGGCGAGGTGCTGATGCTCGGCTGGATGGACGACGAGGCGCTGCACCGCACGCTGACCACCGGACGCTGCACCTACTGGAGCCGCAGCCGGGGCGAGTACTGGGTCAAGGGCGACACCTCCGGCCACGTGCAGCACGTGAAGTCCGTGTCGCTGGACTGCGACGGGGACACCCTGCTCGTCCGGGTCGACCAGGTGGGCGCCGCCTGCCACACCGGCGACCGCACCTGCTTCGACGCCGACCGGCTGCCGCTGGTCGACCAGCCGCGCACCGAGGAGGCCAGCCGGCCGTGACCACCCCCGACCTGGATACGTTCCGCGTCCTCGCCAAGGACCAGCGGGTCATCCCCGTGACCCGCCGACTGCTCGCCGACGGCGACACGCCCATCGCCCTCTACCGAAAGCTGGCGGCCGAACGCCCCGGCACCTTCCTGCTGGAGTCGGCGGAGAACGGCGCGACCTGGTCCCGCTACTCCTTCATCGGAGTGCGCAGCGCCGCCGCGCTGACCGTCCGGGACGGGCAGGCCCACTGGCAGGGCACCCCGCCGGTCGGCGTGCCCACCGAGGGCGACCCGCTGGCCGCCCTGCGCGCCACCGTCGAGACCCTGCACACCCCGCGCGACCACCGGCTGCCGCCGTTCACCGGCGGCATGGTCGGCTACCTCGGCTACGACGTCGTCCGCCGGCTGGAGCGCATCGGCGACAGCACCGCCGACGACCTCGCCCTGCCCGAGCTGACCATGCTGCTCGCCTCCGACCTCGCGGTGCTCGACCACCGCGACGGCACAGTGCTGCTCATCGCCAACGCGATCAACCACAACGACCTGACGACCGGCGTCGACGAGGCCTACGCGGACGCCGTCGTCCGGCTCGACGCGATGACCAACGACCTGGCCCGGCCGCAGGCCGCCTCCGCCGCCGAACTGCCGCCCTCCGAGCTGCCGGAGTACCGGGAGCTGTGGGGCGGCGCGGCCTTCCGGGACGCCGTCGAGGACGTCAAGGAGCGGATCAGGGCCGGCGAGGCCTTCCAGGTGGTGCCCTCGCAGCGGTTCGAGGCGGACTGCTCGGCCAGCGCGCTGGACGTCTACCGGGTGCTGCGGGCCACCAACCCCAGCCCGTACATGTACCTCTTCCGGTTCGCCGGCCCGGACCCGGCCGCGCCCTACGAGGGCGGCTTCGACGTCGTCGGCTCCAGCCCCGAGGCGCTGGTGAAGGTCGCCGACGGGCAGGCCATGCTGCACCCCATCGCGGGCACCCGGCCGCGCGGCGCCACCCCGAAGGAGGACGTCGAACTCGGCGAGGAACTGCTCGCCGACCCCAAGGAGCGCGCCGAGCACCTGATGCTCGTCGACCTCGGCCGCAACGACCTGGGCCGGGTGTGCGAGCCGGGCAGCGTGGAGGTCGTCGACTTCATGACGATCGAGCGCTACAGCCACGTCATGCACATCGTCTCCACCGTCACCGGCCGGCTCGCGCCCGGCCGGACCGCCTTCGACGCGCTCACCGCCTGCTTCCCCGCCGGAACGCTCTCCGGCGCGCCGAAGCCCCGGGCCATGCAGATCATCGAGGAGCTGGAGCCCACCCGGCGCGGCCTGTACGGCGGTTGCGTCGGCTACCTCGACTTCGCCGGCGACTCCGACACCGCCATCGCCATCCGCACCGCGCTGCTGCGCGACGGCCGCGCCTACGTACAGGCCGGAGCAGGCATCGTCGCCGACTCCGACCCGGCCGCCGAGGACGAGGAGTGCCGCAACAAGGCGGCGGCGGTGCTGAGGGCGGTGCGGACCGCCGACCGACTCGGCGGTAGCGTGAAGGGGTGACCGCCAAGCCCCCCACCCCGAGCCCGAGCGCCGCCAGGCGCGCGCTGGGCGCCGCCGTGCTCGGCGGCGCGCTGGGCGCCGCCCTGGTGCTGATCGCCGCCGGACAGACGTGGGTGGAAGGCCACGCCGTCCGGGGCGGCGTGCGCCTTCCGCTGCACGCGACCGGCAGCGAGGTGACCGGCCTGCCCAGCGCGCTGGCGCTTGTCGCGCTGGCCGCGCTGGTCGCCGTCTTCGCCGTCCGCCGCACCGCCCGCACGGCGGTCGCCGTGCTGCTCGCGCTGTGCGGCCTCGGCGTGATCGTCTCCTCGGTGGCCGCCACCTTCGACACCGCCACGCTGAACGAGAAGGCGGCCGAGGCCACCGGCCTGGTGGGCGCCACCACCACGGACGTGACGTTCAGCGCCTGGCCGTACGTGGCGGCGCTCGGCGGTCTGCTCCTGCTGCTGGCCGGGGTGCTCGCGCAACGGTTCGGCGCGGCCTGGCCGGCGATGGGCGGCCGCTACGAGCGGTCCGGCGGCCGCAAGGCCCCCCGCCGCCCGGCCGACCCGGACCGCCCCGACGAGCTGTGGCGGGCGCTGGACCGGGGCGAGGACCCCACCGGCGGGCGCCCCGACGACGACGCCGGGCGCCCCGACGACAACGGTGACGAAGCCGACGACGGCCGCGACCGACGGCCCTGACACAATGGTCAACGCACACCGGCCGGCCGGCGGCCGGCGACACGGATTCTTCGAGGAGCACTGTCATGGCCGATAGCAGCCACGGTCACACCCCGGCCGCGTGGACCGGCGTCACCATCGCCTTCATCGGGTTCTGCATCGGCAGTGTGTACCTGGTGATGGCCGAGCCGTTCGGCGTCATCGCCGGCATGGTCGTAGTCGTGCTCGGTGGTGTGGTGGGCATGATCATGCGCTCGATGGGCATGGGCCAGCCCAAGGAGACCGCGGAGCAGCTCGCGGCCCGGGAGGCCGCTGGCGCCCGCGAGACGGCGGCGGCCGCCGGGCGCTGAGCCGCCTTGCCGGGCGGCGCGCGCTGAGCCGCGCACCGGGCGCTGAGCCGCAAGGAGCATTCGGGTAACCCACGGGCGTGGCGTGGACCTTCGAAGGTCCACGCCACGCCCGTGTCGGTTTGGTGCGCGGCGCGCGGCCGTCGAGGCTGGCCGGGTGACCTCCGCCCGGCTGCCCGCCCTGGCCGCACTCGCCGCGACCGCCGCCGCCGTCGCCGTTGTGGGCGTCGTCGACCCGAACGAGCCCGGCCGGTATCCGGTCTGCCCGCTGCTGCGGCACACCGGGGTGCTGTGCCCCGGCTGCGGCGGTCTGCGCAGCCTGCACGCGCTGGCGCACGGCGACCTGCCGACGGCGCTGGCCGCGAACGTGCTGGTGGTGCTCGCGCTGCTGCTCGCCGCCGGCTGGTGGCTGCGCTGGTTCGCGCTGGCCGGGCGGCCGCGGCGGCCCACCCGGGCCCGGCGGGCGTCCCTGGTCCCGCTGTGGCTGGCGCTTGCCGTGCTCGGCGCCTTCACCCTCGTCCGCAACCTGCCCTTCGGGGCCGCGCTCGCGCCCTGAGACGGGCGGCGCACGGCACCCCGTCGGCGGTGGTGTGGCGGGTGGGGCCTGTTCAGCCTAATGTCCGGTATGTGAGACCCGCGCGGGGTGGATGCGAACCGTCGCGCCGAGGCCGGATACCATCGCAGTACTTGACAGTGACGATCCGTACCCGCCAGAAAGGGGCCGCTCGCGTGAGTGTGCTCGACGAGATCATCGACGGAGTCCGCGCTGACCTCGCCCGTCGGCAGGAGCGCGTCAGCCTCGACGAACTCAAGGAGCGGGTGGCGAAGGCCCCGCAGGCCAAGGACGGCGTCGCCGCCCTCAAGGGTGACAGCGTCCGGGTCATCTGCGAGGTGAAGCGGTCCAGCCCCTCCAAGGGCGCGCTGGCCGCCATCGCGGATCCGGCCGCACTGGCCGCCGACTACGAGGCGGGCGGCGCGGCGGTCATCTCCGTCCTCACCGAGGAGCGCCGCTTCGGCGGCTCGCTGGCCGACCTGGAGGCCGTGCGGGCGCGGGTGGACGTCCCGGTCCTGCGCAAGGACTTCATCGTCACCGCCTACCAGCTGTGGGAGGCCCGGGCCTACGGCGCCGACCTCGCGCTGCTGATCGTCGCCGCCCTGGAACAGGAGGCGCTGGTCTCGCTGATCGAGCGTGCCGAGTCGATCGGCCTCACCCCGCTGGTGGAGGTCCACGACGAGGACGAGGCCGAGCGGGCGGTCGACGCCGGGGCCAAGATCATCGGCGTCAACGCGCGCGACCTGCGCACTCTGGAGATCGACCGCGACAACTTCGCCCGGGTCGCCCCGGAGATCCCCGAGGGCATCGTCAAGGTCGCCGAGTCCGGTGTGCGCGGCCCGCACGACCTGATCGCCTACGCCAACGAGGGCGCCGACGCGGTGCTCGTCGGCGAGTCCCTGGTGACCGGCAAGGACCCGCAGTCCGCCGTGGCCGACCTGGTCGCCGCCGGCGCCCACCCCGCCCTACGCCACGGACGCTGAGACCCGAACGATGACCACCCGTCCCCTCTCCCGCACGAGCCGCCGCCGTTCCCGGCCCCGGCTCGCGCCGCCGGCCTGGCAGCGCGGCTGCCGCGCGCCCGCGCGGCGGGTACGGGGACGCCGGGTGCGCTACCACATCGGCGCCGAGCCCGGACAGATCAAGGGAATGCGATGGCGCGGCTGACGGCCGCCGTTCCGACGTCCTGATCCGCACCGCCGCGCGGCGGCCCCGGATCGGGACGGGCGTCGGGTACGGACGGTCGTCTGCCGTGTCCACAGCCGAGCACTCTCACCTCTCGGCCCCGCCCTCCCGGGTGTGGGCCGGCGAAGGAGCATTCCCGGATGTCCACAGAGTTCTTCATCCCCGACAACGAGGGCCAAGTCCCCTCCGCCGCAGGCTACTTCGGCGCCTTCGGCGGGAAGTTCATCCCCGAGGCGCTGGTCGCCGCCGTCGACGAGGTCGCGGCCGAGTACGACAAGGCCAAGGCCGACCCGGCGTTCGCCGCCGAGCTGGACGACCTGCTGGTCAACTACACCGGTCGGCCGAGCGCCCTCACCGAGGTGCCGCGCTTCGCCCGGCACGCGGGCGGCGCCCGGATCTTCCTCAAGCGCGAGGACCTGAACCACACCGGCTCGCACAAGATCAACAACGTGCTGGGCCAGGCCCTGCTCACCAGGCGCATGGGCAAGACCCGGGTCATCGCCGAGACCGGCGCCGGGCAGCACGGCGTCGCCACCGCCACCGCCTGCGCACTCTTCGGCCTCGAGTGCACGATCTACATGGGCGAGGTCGACACCAAGCGGCAGGCCCTCAACGTCGCCCGGATGCGGATGCTCGGCGCCGAGGTCATCCCCGTCACCTCCGGCAGCCGCACCCTGAAGGACGCCATCAACGAGGCGTTCCGCGACTGGGTCGCCAACGTCGACCGCACCCACTACCTGTTCGGAACGGTCGCCGGGCCGCACCCCTTCCCGGCGATGGTCCGCGACTTCCACCGCGTCATCGGCGTCGAGGCCCGCCGCCAGATCCAGGAGCGCGCCGGTCGGCTGCCCGACGCGGTCGCCGCCTGCGTCGGCGGCGGCTCCAACGCCATCGGCCTCTTCCACGCCTTCATCCCCGACACCGGCGTCCGTCTCGTCGGCCTGGAGGCCGCCGGCCACGGCGTCGACTCCGGCGAACACGCCGCCACCCTCACCGCCGGCGAACCCGGCATCCTGCACGGCTCCCGGTCCTACGTCCTCCAGGACGACGAGGGCCAGATCACCGAGCCCTACTCCATCTCCGCCGGACTGGACTACCCCGGCATCGGCCCCGAGCACTCCTACCTCAAGGACCTCGGCCGCGCCGAGTACCGCCCCGTCACCGACGAGGAAGCGATGCTCGCGCTGCGGCTGCTCTCCGAGACCGAGGGCATCATCCCGGCCATCGAAAGCGCCCACGCCCTGGCCGGCGCCCTCGACCTGGGCCGTGAACTCGGCTCCGAGGGCCTGATCCTGGTCAACCTCTCCGGACGCGGCGACAAGGACATGGACACCGCCGCCCGCTACTTCGGACTCTACGACGAGGAGGCCAAGTGATGGCCGAGACCAGCGAACTCACCGGCCGCCGCGAACTCCTCGCCGCCACCCTCGCGGCGGCGCGGGCGGAGAACCGGGCCGCGCTCGTCGGCTACCTGCCCGCCGGCTTCCCCACCGTCGACGGCGGCATCGCCGCCTGTACGGCACTGCTGGAAAGCGGCTGCGACGTCGTCGAGGTCGGCCTGCCGCACAGCGACCCCGTCCTGGACGGCCCGGTCATCCAGACCGCCGACGACATCGCCCTGCGCGGCGGCGTGCGAATCGCCGACGTGCTCCGCACCGTCCGCGAAGCGCACGCCGCGACCGGCGCCCCGGTGCTGGTCATGACGTACTGGAACCCGATCGACCGCTACGGCGTGGAGCGCTTCGCCGCCGAACTCGCCGCCGCCGGCGGCGCCGGCTGCATCCTCCCCGACCTCCCCGTCGAAGAAGCCGACCTCTGGAGGAAGGCCGCCGACGAGCACCAGTTGGCGACGGTCTTCGTGGTCGCCCCCAGCAGCCGCGACGAACGCCTCGCGAAGATCACCGCAGCGGGAAGCGGCTTTGTCTACGCCGCCTCCCTCATGGGCGTCACCGGCACCCGCGAGTCCGTCGGCCGCGAGGCCGCCGACCTGGTGGCGCGCACCCGCGCCACCACCGACCTCCCGGTCTGCGTCGGCCTGGGAGTCTCCAACGCCGAACAGGCCGCGGAGGTCGCCCAGTTCGCCGACGGCGTCATCGTCGGCTCGGCCTTCGTCAAGCGCCTCCTCGACCACGAGGGCGACCTCCCGGCCGGCCTCGCCGCCGTCCGAGAACTAGCGGCAGACCTCGCCGCAGGCGTCCGCCGCCACTGACCGCCGCCCAACCGCCGCAAGGTGGCCGGGCGGGGCCCCGAACCCCGGCGCCCCGCCCGGCCGCCTCGGCCGTCACCGCCGCCGCCTCTGCGACTCCGGCCGCTCCGGCCGCGGCCATGCCGAGGTCCGAGCGGGCCGCCGCCGGTCGGGACCGCATCCGGTGAGAAGGCAACGTCGGGGCGCGGACTTCACTGGTTCGGGTCATATGCGGCGCGAGTAGCGACATGGCGCCGCCTGTGCGCGTCGAACCGTGCGCCCTGGTTTCGGGCCAGCTCTGGACGCTGCGCCGACCTCGTAGCCGGACGGCCCGTGGCCGGCGCCCATGACCGTGTGCCGTTCGGTGAGACGAGTCCCCAGCCCACAGGAACCGTACGGCGCTTGCCGACGGGACTTCTTCCTGCGGGTGACTCGTCACCTCAGGCGCACTTCCCCTTCAGCCAGCCCGTGAAGTCCTTCGTCCACGAGGTCGCCATCCGGGTCTTGGCGGAGCCCGCGCGGTTCAGGGCGGCCTGCCAGGAGGCGTGGTTGCCGGAGGCCGCCGGGGGCGGCTCCTCCCAGCCGATGCCGTCCACCCAGGTCGGGAAGCCCGAGAGTGCCGCAGAGAGCCCGGCCGCCCGGACCCGCTTGTCCAACTCGGGCTTGAGCGCGGCGTCCCGCGTGTAGATCAGGATCGCCTGCCTGGAGATACGCTCCGAGAGAGGGGCGATGACCTCCTTCCACGCGGTCTCACGGACGGTCGCGTTGCTGTTCAGGAGGGACTGCTTGGCCTCGCCCTTCAGCTCCACCATGGCGATCAGGTTGTTCGCCCGGGCGCTGTCCAGCCACTCGCGGAAGGTGTACACGGTCTCCCCGGTGTACGGACCCCGGATGATCGTCCGGCCCTTGAGCTGGTCCGCGCCGGTCGCCCACCACAGCTCGGTGATCGGCTTGCGGGGGCCGCTCAGGCCGTTGGTCGTGGTGTTGTGCCACATCACGCCCTTGGTGCCGTTCCTGGTGAGCTGGAGATCCGCCTCCACCCCGCCCGCGCCCCAACTCCTCTGCTGCGCCAGGCCCTTGGGGTGGTGCGGCTGGCGGACCTGATCACGGTCCCAGGGGTTGGCGCCGGTGGGATAGCCGCCGTGCCCGAACACCACCGGACAGGCAGGCAGCGCGACCACCCCCACTTCGCCGCCGGGAGCCGCCCCCGCCGGACTCACCAGCACCGTGCCGCCCAGTAGCGCGGTCGTCGCGGCGACCACTCCCCACATCCTCCGCCTCATCCGTGCCCCCTCGTCGCCCGGGCGGCACGCGGCGCGCCCGTTCCGATGTCCCGGTACCGGCCATGTACCGGGAGTAGCCGTCGCAGCATACGAGAAGACCCGAGCACGCTGTGGGGCTAGCGGGGGAAGCCCGCGGCTGCGACGCCGAGCACGAAGCCGCAGGATGCCGAGACGAGGACGATGAACAGCGGCCCGGCGAAGCGGGCGATGTGTGCGGCGAGCCGCCTCACCGCCGCCACTCTCCGGGGGCCAGGCGGTAGGGGTGGGTCTCGATCAGGCGGTAGGTGAAGTGCTCCCGGTTGGTGGAGCGGTGCTGCCGCACCCAGTCGGAGGCCTCGCGGGCCGCCTCGATGCGCGCGCCGAGTGTGGACTTGTCGTCCCCCTGCACGGCTTCGACGGTCGGGCCGAACGCGTCGCATACAGCGCACTGCATCCGGTACGTGGCGGGCTCGGCGTCCGGCTCGGTGTCGAAGACGACCGCGAAGCGTCGGAGGGCGTACGTGTCGTTCATGCGTGCCCCAATCGCTTCAAGTGGTCGGTGATCTCCGCCCTGAGTTCGACGTGTCGCCGGAGCAGTTCGGCCAGGGGCTCGGGAGTTGCCGGCCGGTCGTCGCCGGACGTCTCGTGCGTGCGGTCGGCGCGTGTGTGCCGGACGGCTCCGGCGTGCTGACAGGTTCATCGGGACCGGTCATGACGGCCGCCCGGTGGAGCAGTCGGCGAGGTGGCGGCGCAGCAGGACGCGGTAGTCCGTGGCTGCCGAGTGGTCGCCGGCCTCTTCGTTGTGTCGCGCGGCTGCGCGCAACTCGGCACAGATCGTGCACCCGTGCGGCACGTTGCTGTCCGGGTTGAAGGTGTGGGGGTAACCGCCGTGCGCGGCACCGGACATGACGACTCCTCTCCGTAGCGGTTTCACCACCAGGGAGTCACAGAGTGGTCTAGGCTCAGAGAGTCTTCAACTTGCAGGATCTGCTTAGAGAGGTGGTGTAGCGCCTTTGAACCGAAAAGACCTCGACCCCGATGAATCACCGCTCGCGGCGTTCGGTTCACATCTCCGCAGGCTGAGGGATGAACGAGGGTGGACGCAGGAGGAACTCGCAGACCGGATCGGCTGCTCTGCAACCCACATCTCAGCAATCGAAACTGGCAGGCGGATGCCAACTCTCCGTTTCGCCTCAAGCGCTGACAGAGCGTTCGGGACGGGCGAGCAGTTCCAGCGGCGAGCGCGTGCAGCGCGGAACACACCTTGGCTGGAGGGGTTCCCTGAGTTCGTTGCCCATGAGGGCAAGGCATCTGAGATCCGCCTCTTCGAGTTGGGCATCGTCCCCGGGCTTCTCCAGACGCCGGAGTACGCGGCCGCCATCACAACGGGTGCTGTCCGGCGGGGGATGATCACAGAACAACAAGCTCACGATCGCACGGCCCTGGTCGCGCAACGGCAGGCGGCCCTGCAGCGCAGCCCCGCGCCGTTGATCTATGCGGTACTGGACGAAAGTTGTCTCCGCAGAGTGGTCGGGGGTCCGGAGGTCATGGCGGGACAGCTCGACCGGATCGCCACGTTCGCTGAACTCCCCAACACGATCTTCCAAGTAGCACCGTACGATCTCGGCGAGCGCCGAGCGTTCGACCTACCGGTCACGCTACTCACGCTGCCGGACCGGACACACCTCTGCTACGCCGAGTCGGCTCATCAAGGGAGCCTGGAGCGAGAATCGCGCTACGTGCTGCCGCTGTTGACGGCCTACCATCAACTACAGGCCGAAGCGCTCTCGCAGGCGGCATCCGTGGCCATGATCGAGCAGTTACGAAAGGGCACACCGTGACGACCGACTCCCCCCGCTGGTACAAGTCCTCCTACAGCAGCAACGGTGGCCAGTGCGTCGAGGTCGCCGCCAACCTCATGGCCTCACAAGGCTTGGTCCCCGTCCGTGACTCGAAGAAGCCGGGCGGGCCGGTGCTGAACGTATCCGCCCCCGCGTTCTCTGCGTTTGTGACGGCCGTCAAGACCGGCGCGGTGACCGGCGCCTGAGCGCCGGTGGAGCCGTCCGCCGCAGGAACGACAACAACCCCGCCAGGCCCAGTTGATCAGGCTGTGGCGGGGTTTCGTCGAGACAGCTACGGGGCGTGGAGGCGCAGAACCGCGCGTTCCGCGCCTTCTGGCGGGGTGCCGCGTCGCGAGACGCCGATCATCACGGCGAACGCCAACGGCACGGTCCACGAGGCCGGTTGCGCCAGCAATACCGTCAGCAGTCCCGAATCCCACTTGCCGAAGGCGGAGGCCAGGGCCGCGCCCGTAGCCGAGACGCCGCCGACGATCAGGCCGCTCGCCGCCCCGGCGACTGTCAGTCTCGGCCACCAGATGCCGAGTACCAGCAGTGGGCAGAAGGTGGACGCGGCGACGGCGAACGCCCAGCCCACCAGGACGTTGATGTCCAGGTGGGCGGCGGGCAGCGACAGCAGTACCGCGACCAGAGCGCCGACCGCCACCGCCGTCCGTAGGCGGGAGAGGCCGCCGACCGGGCCGCGGTCGCCGAACAGGTCGTGGGAGAGGCCGCCGGCCAGCGCCAGCAACAGGCCGGAGGACGTGGACAGGAACGCGGCGAACGCGCCGGCCGCCACCAGCGCCGTCAGCACGCTGCCGAGTGTGCCCGGCACGACCTCGCCCGGCAGGACGACCGAGACGGTGTCGGTGGTGTTGTCCCGCACGAGGTGCGGTGTCAGGACGCGGCCGAGCAGCCCGTAGACGGCGGGGAAGAGGTAGAAGACGCCGAGAAGCGCGATCACGCCGACGGCCACTCGTCGCGCGGCGCGTGCGCTCGGGCTGGTGTGGAAGCGCATGATCACGTGCGGCAGCCCGATCGCGCCGAGTGTTGTCGCGAGCAGTACCGACCAGGTGGCCAGCAGCGGGTGTCCGGCGTCGTTGATGTCGAGCAGCGGACGGCTCCACCCTTCCGGCACCGACACCGGTGTCAGGGCCTCGGCTCGGACCTCCCCGCCCACGTGTACGAGCACGTACACCGCCGGGACGGCGACGAACGCCAGCTTCACCAGGTAGTGGAAGGCCTGCACGTACGTCGCCGAGCGCATCCCGCCGACGGCGATCGACCCGCTCACCACCAGCCCGGCGAGCACCACGCCCACCCAGTACGGGGTGCCGCTGACGAGTTGCAGCACCACGCCCGCGCCCTTGAACTGCGGTACCAGGTACAGCCACATGATGACCAGGACGATCAGTCCGCACAGCCGCCGCATCAGGGGCGAGGCCAGCCGGTACTCGGCGAAGTCCGGCACGGTGTACGCGCCGGAGCGCCGCATCGGGCCCGCGACCAGCGCCACCACCGCCACGTAGCCGGCGGTGAAGCCGACCGCGAACCAGAGCGTGCCGACGCCGTTCTTGAGCAGGAGCCCGGCGAGGCCGAGGACCGAGGCCGCCGAGACGTACTCGCCTGCGATGGCCATCGCGTTCCAGCCGGTGCCGACGCGGCGGGAGGCGACGAGGAAGTCCGGCGCGGTGCGCGCGGCCCGCACGCCGTACACGCCGATCAGCAGGCTCGCCGCGACGAGGAAGCCGATCGCCAGCAGCCCGGTCATTCGGCTGGCCTTCGGCCGCCGCAGGCCGCGTCCTCGACGCGTTCCGCGCTTCGGACGTGCAGCACCGCGATCACGAGCAGCACCGGGTACGTCGCCGCAGCCAGCAGCAGCCAGGAGACCGGCACGCCGCCGACCGCGACCCGGTCCAGCACGGGAAGCAGCGCGATCAGGCCGCTGGTGCCGAACAGGACCAGTGCCAGCAGCGCCACCGTGCGGATCGCCAGCCGCCGCTGCGCCGCGAACACCTGCCGCGCCAGCTCCGGGTCGGCGGGTCCGGCGAGCGGCAGCACGCCGCGCTCGACGCGGGAGCGCCGGGCGAGCGCCACCCGGGTCTGCGGGGACGTCACCTTCACCCGGCGCGCCGGGCTCATCTGGCCGCCCGGCCCAGCGTCCCGCTGCGGGCCGCGTCTATCAGCTGCTCCTTCAACCCGCGCGCGTGCCGCCGGCTCACCGGCACGTCACCGGCCGGGGTGCAGGCCACGAGGCCCGCCGAGCTGGTCACCCGCAGGTCGTGGACCCAGCCGACCGCGACCAGGTAGCCCCGGTGCACCCGCACGAAGCCCGCGGGCGCCCAGACCTCCTCCAGGTAGGACAGCGACAGCCGGATGAGGTGGGTGTCGTCGGCGGTGTGCAGGCGCACGTAGTCGCCGTGCGCCTCGGCGTACTGGATGTCGTCGCGCCGGACGAACACCGTGCGCCTGCTGTGCTCGATCTGCACGACCGCCAGCTCGTCCGCGACGGGGGACGCCCCGCCGCCGCGACCGCGCCGGGCGATGCGCGCCACCGACTCGGACAGCCGTTCCGGGCGCACCGGCTTCAGCAGGTAGTCCACGGCGCCGATGCCGAACGCCTCGATGGCGTGGGACTCCGACGCCGTCACGAAGACGATCGTCGGGGGAGCGGACAGCATGCTGACGACGCGGGCCACGTCCATGCCGTCGAGACCGGGCATCGAGATGTCCAGGAACACGGCGTCGAACGTGCCGCCGCCCAGCAGTCGTACGGCCGCCTCGCCGCTCTCTGCGGCCGACACCTCGCCGATCTCCGGGAGTTCCGTCAGCATCTCGACAAGATCGGCCCTGGTGGAGGGCTCGTCCTCGACCACCAGTACGTGCAGTCCGCCGCCGGGCGCGGCGGCGGAGGCGCCCTGCCGACCGCCCCGGGGCGTCGTCGTGTGGTTCACTCCGCCACCACTCCTTGCTTGTACCTGGGCACCCGCACCACAACCCGGGTGCCGCTGCCCAGTGCTGTCTCGATCACCAGCCCGTACTCGGGGCCGTAGACCGTCCGCAGTCGCCGGTCGACGTTGGCCAGGCCCACGCCCCTGGCCTCCGGGCCGCCGCCGGCCAGGATCTCCCGGGCCAGTTCCGGTTCCATGCCGACGCCGTCGTCCTCGATCTCGATCACGCACAGCGCGCCCTCGCCGAACCCGGATACGGCGATGTGGCCCCGGCCGGACTTGCGTTCCAGACCGTGCCGCACCGCATTCTCCACGATGGGCTGCACCACGAGGAAGGGGATGGCGACGGGCAGGATCTCCGGGGCCATCCGCACGGTCACCTCCAACCGGTCGTCGAAGCGGGCGCGCTGGAGCTCCAGGTAAGTCTGGATGGCCTGGAGCTCGGCGGCGACGGTCGCGTAGTCGCCCTTGGTGGAGAAGCTGTAGCGCAGGTAGTCGGCGAAGTCGGTGAGCAGGCGGCGGGCACGGGCGGGGTCGCTGCGGATGTGGGCGGCGATCACCGCCAGGGCGTTGTGCAGGAAGTGCGGGGAGATCTGCGCCCGCAGCGTCCGCAGGTCCGCCGCCGCGATGCGGGCCCTGGCCTCCCGGAGTTCGGCGTTGTCCAACGCCTCGGCCACCAGCGCGGCCAGTTCCTCGACGTCCTCGGCCGCGACCTCCCCGGTCACGTCCCCGGCGACCACCAGCGCGCCCGCCAGGTCGCCGGCGACCAGCAGCGGCGCGGCGACCAGCGGCGGCTGTCGCAGCACCCGGCCCCGGTTGAACACCTCGTCGAGCACCGCGCGTACGTCGCTGCCCGGCGGCAGCGCGCCGGCCTCGGCGGCCGGGCCGTCCAGATCCGCGAGGACGACCGCGTCCGCGTCGAGCAGTCGGCGCAGCCGGCGGGCCGCCGCCGCGCCGCCCGAACCGTGCAGGCCGTGCCGCAGGTCCTGGCCGAGCAGCCTGGCCTCGCGTAGCCCGGCCACCGCGCCGGTCTGCTGGCGCGGTGCACGGCGTCGCAGCCGGTCGGTGAACCGCCTTGTCCACTCCACGCGCGAACCGTAACCCAGCGCCGTGACCTGCGAAACCGCCCTGCGGAGAGCGGTTTCACAAGCCTAGGGCGGGGTTCGCCCGGTGGCGCGCTCGCGGGGCCGACAGCCCCCGCCTCTCCGCCACGAGGCCTGCGGTCGAGGAACACCGGTCACCGTCTCCGGACGCGCTCGCAGGCTCCGACCCGTCCGGACCACGCTGAATCCCCCGGCCACAAGGACCGGGGGATTCAGCCGCCCGGTCACGGAACGAGGAGGCGGACCGGGCGGGTACGGGAGGCGGTGGGGTCCTGTTCCCCGGCCTGGAGGCCGGGGAACAGGAGTGCGCGGACCGCCTGCGGCGCCTTTGCGCCGCGTCAGTGCTGCGGGGCCTTCTCGGCTCCGGCGCCGGTCAGTGCCCGCACCTGGAGCTCCGCGAAGCGGCGCGGGTCGTTCTCCTTCGACATCAGCGTGCCGACGACCGCGCACAGCAGGCCCATCGGGATCGACACCAGACCCGGGTTGCCCAGCGGGAACCAGTTGATGTCGATCGACGACACCAGCGCCGTCTCCGAGCCGGAGAACACCGGGGAGAAGATCACCAGGCCGACCGCGCTGACCAGGCCGCCGTAGATGCCGGCCACCGCGCCCTGCGTGTTGAAGCGCTTCCAGAACAGGCTCAGCAGCAGCGTGGGGAGGTTCGCGGACGCGGCGATCGCGAACGCCAGGCCCACCAGGAACGCCACGTTCAGGCTCTGCGCGAAGATCGCCAGGCCGATCGCCACACAGCCGACCGCCAGCGCGCTGCCCCGCGCGACCCGCACCTCCTCGTGCTCGGTGGCCTTACCCCGCCGCAGCACGCTGTTGTAGAAGTCGTGGGCGAGCGAGGAGGACGAGGCGATCATCAGCCCGGCGACCGTGGAGAGGATCGCCGCGAAGGCGACGGCGGCGATCACCGCGAGCATCACAGCCGCCAGCGCGCTGCCGCCGAAGTGCGCGCCCACCGCCTCGGCGAGCTGCGGGGCGGCCGTGTTGCCGGCGGAGTTCTGCGCGGTGATGGCCTCCTTGCCGACCATGGCGGCGGCGCCGAAGCCCAGCACCAGGGTCATCAGGTAGAAGCTGCCGATCAGACCGATGCCCCAGTTCACCGACTTACGGGCGGTGCGGGAGTCGGGCACGGTGTAGAAGCGGATCAGGATGTGCGGCAGACCGGCGGTGCCGAGGACCAGCGCCAGGCCGAGCGAGATGAGGTCCAGCTTGTTCCACAGCGTCTGCCAGGCGTCGCCGGGGACCTCCTTGCCGAAGTTCAGCCCGGGTTCGAGGAACGCCTGGCCGACCCCGCTGGCGTCGGCGGCGTCCGCCATCAGCGAGCCGAGGTTGAAGTTGTAGGACGCCAGCACCAGCACCGTCAGCAGGAAGGCGCCGCCCATCAGCATGCCGGCCTTGATGATCTGCACCCAGGTGGTGCCCTTCATCCCGCCGAACATCACGTAGACGATCATCAGGACGCCGACCACGACGATGCCGGCGATCTTCGCGGTGTCCGCGCTCATGCCCAGGTATGTCTCGCCCGGCTGGATTCCCAGCAGCAACGCGATCAGCGCCCCCGCGCCGACCATCTGCGCGAGCAGGTAGAAGATGGAGACCGTGATCGTCGAGACGGCCGCCGCCGTGCGGACCGGGCGTTGCCGCATCCGGTAGGAGAGCACGTCGGCCATGGTGAACCGGCCGGAATTGCGCAGGAGTTCAGCCACGAGCAGCAACGCGACCAGCCAGGCGACCAGGAAGCCGATCGAGTAGAGGAAGCCGTCGTACCCGGCCAGCGCGATCATGCCCGCGATGCCCAGGAAGGACGCGGCCGACATGTAGTCGCTACCGATCGCAAAGCCGTTCTGCATGCCGGAGAACTCCCGGCCGCCGGAGTGGAAGTCGGTCGCCGAACGGGTCTGCCGGCCCGCCCAGACGGTGACCACGAGGGTGATGGCGATCATCACCAGGAAGAGCAGGACGGTGAAGGTCCGGCCGGTGCTGCCGGCCTCCTCGGCCAGCTGGTACGTCAGGGGTGCGGTGGTCACCGGCGCGCCTCCTCGGTCTCGTTCCGGTCGGAGGCGTTGATGCCGCCGGAGACGGTGTCGGCAGCGGTGTCGGGGGTGCCGCCGTCCAACTCCTCGCACAGCTCGCCCGCGAGCGGGTCAAGCCGCCTGGCGGCGTAACGCGCGTACAGCACGGCGATGCCGAACGTGGTGACGAACTGGAGCACGCCGAACACCAGCGCCAGATTCACCTGGCCGAAGAGGACCGTCGCCATGGTGTCCCGGGCGTAGGCGGACATCAGCACGTACAGCAGGTACCAGGAGAAGAACGCGGCGCTCATCGGGAACACGAACACCAGCAGGCGGCGCCGCAGCTCCCGGAAGCGGGGATCGTCGTGCATGTCGACGGAACGGTCGCTGAGCGTGCCCCCTCCCTCGGGAGGATCGGGATGGGGGCGGGTCTGGGT